>CAZPMM010000167.1:0-5311 GCA_964587405.1 uncultured Rikenellaceae bacterium | reverse complement strand
CAGAGAATTGAGTATTCATTCCAACAGACAACCAATTAGTTACATTATAATCGGCATTGATACGGGAACGGACTGTGGAAAACTGATCTCCGACCCTTATACCTTCATTATTTGCATATCCAATTGACCAGTAATACGTTGCTTTATCTGTTCCACCGGAAATACTAAGATCGTAATCCTGTTGAATTCCTTTCCGGAATACATAGTCAAACATATCCATTGTTACACCCTTAAGGTAATTAGCCTGTTCCTCAGGATAAAATCTCATCCGTGCCATCCATTCCTGGATGTTATCATCTACCGGGGAAGCGCTCAATGCTCTCCATTGTTCTATTGTCATAGATGCCGGAAGCTTATTCGGATGAGTATAAAAATTATAATCAATACCAGGGAACATCTGTCTGAAATAATCCTGACGAAACTGGATATACTCTTCGGGGCCAAGTCCTCTGCGTTCATTATTTACTTCTGCAACACCGATCTTTGTTGATAAATTAATCACAGGTTTACCCAGTTTTCCCCGTGTGGTTGTGATAAGAACAACACCGGCAGCTGCTTTGGCCCCGAAAACTGCTGCCGAACTGGCATCTTTCAGTATATCGACCGATGCAATATCATTCGGATTGATATCACGAAGTGTGCCTGTATATATCACACCATCAAGAACGATAAGAGGATCTGTCCCGGCTGAAAGGGACTTAGGCCCTCTGATTTCCAGAGAAGCTCCGCTTCCTGAAGCAGATGTCCCCTGGGTAGCATTAAACCCTGCTATGGTACCTGTCAGCATATCAGTAAATTGTACCATCTGCTGAGTCTTGTAATTGTCTGCTTTTACACTAACTACTGATCCTGTCAGATCACTTTTCTTTGCTGTACCATAACCTATAACCACTACCTCCTCCAGTCTCAGAACATCGGTTTCGAGGGTAATGTTTATTTCTCTCTGGCTGCCTGCAGTAACTTCCTGGGAAATGTATCCGATAAAGGAAAATACAAGAATACTTCTCTCATTGGGAACCGATATTGAATAATCACCGTCAATTCCTGTGAGGGTACCGGTCGTTGTACCTTTTACAACTACTGTAACTCCTGCTAGAGGCTTGTTTGATTGAGAATCAGTCACCTTCCCCCTGATCTCTGTCTGACCATAGGCAATGAAAGGCAACAAGAATAAAAAGCAGAATATAATATGAGAATTAATCCTGCAAGTTAAGCGCTTTACATTCATAAAATTTAGTTTTAGGTTAATAATTTAGTGATTGCAAAAATAGTCTGATTAATTAATAAACCTAAAATGTTAATAAAAAAATTATTTATACATTTATAGAAATTAAGTCAAATGATAAATATTTGTTTGAATAACCTGATAATAAATTGACATATGATTAAAGAAGAAATAATATCCTGTTCTGCAGGATTGTTAATTCTGGCAGGAGGTATTGCAAAAGCGCATGTAGTTCCAAAGGAAAAACCGAATATCATTATGCTTCTTGTAGATGATCTCGGCTGGAAGGATGTGGGCTTTAACGGGAGCCGGTTTTATGAAACGCCAAACCTTGACAGGCTTGCAGCTAAGAGTATGATATTCAGCAATGCTTATGCCGCCTGTGCTGTTTCTTCACCAACACGTGCTTCGCTTCAGACAGGAAGATATCCTGCACGGATCGGAATAACAGACTGGATACGCGCAAGGTTTCAAGTACAGGATGGTAAGGTTAATACCCCTCCTCCACCTTATGAAGAAAACGGTGGCAGAAAACTCAGAACTCCCTCAAATCCTTACTGGATGGAACTGGAAGAGATCACAATAGCCGAACTCCTTAAAACCAATGGATATTTCACCTGTCATGCAGGAAAATGGCATCTCGGGCCTGATGATCACTATCCCGAAAAACAGGGTTATGACGTCAATATAGCAGGTTCCGATATGGGACAGCCTGTTAATTACTTTGACCCCTATGCCAATAAGAATGGTGTTACTTTTCCCAATCTTAAACCCAGAAAAGAAGGTGAATATCTTGAAGAACGTCTGGCAGACGAACTGATACAGGTAATAAAGCAAAATAAAGACAAGCCTTTTTTCATTAATATGTGCTATTATGCAGTACATACGCCATTGATGGCAAAACCTGAAACAATAAAAAAATACGAAGCTAAAAACAAAAGCGACGATCAGACCAATGCGATTTATGCTGCAATGGTGGAACATCTTGATGATGCTGTCGGACAATTAATTGATTTCCTAGAAGATGAAAAATTAATGGATAATACAATAATATTTTTCTTTTCCGATAACGGAGGGCTTCTCGGATCGACAAGCAACAAACCATTGCGTTCAGGAAAGGGATATCCTTATGAAGGTGGTATAAAGGAACCCATGTTTGTTTACTGGAAAAATGTGATTAAACCCGGGACAAAATGTGACCTGCCCGTCTCCAGTATCGACTTTCTGCCCACTATCTGTGCAGTTACAGGTACTTCGCTTCCTGAAAGAATCATTGACGGACGCGATATAAGCCCTGTATTCTATGGTAAGAAAATGAAACAGGTTCCTCTTTACTGGCATTTTCCACATTATAGGTTAAATGATATAGTGCCATACAGTATAATACGGGATGGAAACTGGAAACTTATCAAAAGATATGAAGGCACAACTTATGAACTATACAATCTGAAAAAGGATTTGTCAGAAACTACAGATATTGCTGCAGAAAAACCTGCCATAGTAAATAAACTCAATCACAAACTGGAAAACTGGCTAATCAGTACCGGGGCAAAGATGCCTGTTGAAAAATAAACACTGACCAGAAATATGTACTATTACAATTAAAAAAGTCATTAAACCTCATTCAGGACAGGTTTATACAAATACCTTATACCCCATACCTTCCAGTCTACACATAACCTGAGATTTAAACAATGGTTTAATAACGAATTCGCTTTTAAGTATCTGATATATAAACAAACTTTCTATCCGAATAATTAAAATATTTTCTACCTTGTCTTTTTAAAAAACTCAACAGTTTTGGCCAGGAAAATATATCTGAACCGTAATCTGACTCCCATTACCAGGGCAGCTTTCCCTGTTATCGATGCACATAACCATCTTTGGGGAAACTGGGCGGTCGAAGATGTAGTCAAAACGATGGATGAAGCCGGTGTCTCAGGATATTGTGATGTTACAGGCAATGTACGGATTGAATTCGCGGAAGGTGGATATTCTGTTCATCCAGGTAATATAGATGATTTCATCTCAAATGTCAGGGACAGATATCCCGGCAGGTTTTATTGCTTTACCATGGCAAATTTTGCCAGTCCTGCAAACAAACCGCTCTTTACTGATGAAAAGAAGTTCATCGCTGAATTCATTGAGACATTGAACAAACATGTTGATATTGGGGCCAAAGGGCTTAAGATACTGAAGGAACTGGGTTTGCATTTCCGGGATAAAAATGGTGATCTCATTAACTGTAATGATAAAAGATTATTTCCGGTATGGGAAGAAGCAGGCCGTCTTAAGATACCTGTGCTGATCCATCAGGCTGATCCATTGGGGTTTTTCGAACCTGTAACACCTGAAAATGAACATTTCGACTCACTGTTGAAATACCCTTCCTGGAGTTTTGCCGACCCGAAGTTTCCGCGAAAACAGGAACTTATCAAAAGACGGGACGATCTTGTCGCCAGTCATCCCGGTACAATTTTTATCCTTCCTCATTTTGCAAATTATGCCGAAAACATTCAGCAAGTATCTGAACTTATGGATGCTAATCAAAATGTATATATCGATTTCTCGGCAAGGCTCGATGAGATAGGAAGGCAGCCTTATACCGCCAGGGATTTTTTTATTAAATACCAGGACAGGATAGTATTCGGTACTGATATGCCTGCAAATATCCCTGAATCGGTTGAAATGTACAGGACTTATTTCAGGTTTCTGGAAACTTTCGACGAATCTTTCTATGCACCCGATTATGACGGAACATTTGAACGGGCACGGTGGCCCATATGCGGGATCGGTCTGCCCAAAGAAGTATTGAAGAAAATATACTATGAGAATATCCTGAAGATCATCCCTTCACTTAAAACTGAATTAATCATCAAAAAATTATAAGACATGAAAATGATCAAACCCAAAATCGGATTTATTGTTTTTGGAGTACATAAAGACGGATTAAATGATCCTATGGGTACTCCGTTCATCGATGACAGAATTGTGGAGAACTCAAAAAATGCCCTGGTAAAAAGCGGGCTGGAGCTTATAGAACATAATGTAATACTTGCTTCAAAAAAAGAAGCCCGGCTCTGCTTTGAAAAGTTTAAAAAGTTGGATGAAATAGATGCAATAATTCTTTTTTCCGGAACCTGGGTCTGGGCTGCTCATCTGACAGGAGCGATACGGGATTTTGCATCAACAGGCAAAGGTATAGTGTTGTGGACTGTTCCGGGGAGTCAGGGATGGAGACCGGTTGGGGGATTTGTGCTTCAGGGTGCTCTGAAGGAGGTCGGAATAAAACACAGATACGTTTACGGAAGTTATGACGATCCGTGCATTGTCGAAAAGATCACTTCGTACTGCAAGGCAAGCGCACTGAAAAACTCTCTTAATATGAGCACATTAGGCACTTTCGGAGGAAGGGGAATGGGCCAGACATGTGGCGCTGCAGATCCTTCACAATGGATGAGGATGTTCGGTATTGATATTGATTCCAGGGATACAACCGAACTTCTTAAAACAGCGAAACAGATCCCTGCTGAAGAGGTCAGGAAAACAAGAGATGAGGTACAGAAATACTTTTCAGAAAAAATACCTGAACATGATCAGGCCGACAGATCAATAAGACTTTATATTGCCATAAAAAAATTAGTGAAAGAAAACGAATGGGATTTTTATACCATACAATCATTCCCTGGTATAGCTGATGAATATGTCGCTACCTGCTTTGCCCAGAGCATGATGCTTGAAGATGGCATCGGAACCTCCACTCTTGGCGACTTTAACACAGCACTTACAGTAAAATGTCTTACATCATTGTCTTCAGAACCTGTTTATTACGGAGATCTTCAGCGCATCGACAAAGCAAATAACGAAATAAAGATCATTGGCGACGGAGCCTGTCCTCCCTCACTTGCCGGAAAACTTGGCCCGGCTGGATTTGCCGAGCATGGAATACCCACCGAAGGAGGAGCAGGAGGTCTTTCTGTTAAGCTTGTTTGTAAAGCAGGAAAGGGTGTTATTGCCCGGCTTGGAAGGAACATGGGACAGTTCGAAATGGTCATTGCCCGTTGTACAATTTTTGAACCGCCTGCA
>CAZPMM010000166.1:0-5319 GCA_964587405.1 uncultured Rikenellaceae bacterium | reverse complement strand
TCGTAGACTGAAAATCCATCTTTTCGAAAGATCTCAGCAAACGGGGACTCAGCACCAGAGGTGATGAGAATGGGCTTGAATAATCTTTTCATCCGCAGGTACTGCGCAATGCGAAACACCTGTCCTTCAATACCGCCAACGTTCTCGCCGGACATTCTCAGTAGAAGAATATCTCTCATTTAGCTCGACAGCCTAAGCTGCTCCATCTCGCTGGCACGTTATTGGGCACTGCGGCATAACTCTCAGCGTAGTGGCCGATCTCCAGGAACCGTATGCTCCCAACACAGCCCACGCGAGCCAGAAATCTCGTCCACCATAATTCCCGGTAATAAAGAAAACAGCCCAAGCAACAAGAAAACCCGCAAGAACTGAATCTGTTGGCGCCCGCGATTGCTGAAGGCTTAAAGGGTTGAGTCGCTTCCACAAACAGTACATGGACCAAAGAAACAGGCACAGCCCTGCAATGCCGAATTCCACAAGAATGCTCAGATATGCGCCATGGGGTATGTACAACTCGCTTGCCATGTATGACAACCCTATCGCCTCGCCAGCCCGCGCATGCCCCATGCCATTGATGATATACTGGGGCCATTGCCTGAGATAATCCAAATATATCGGCAACCGTTGCCCGTATTCGCTCATTTGCACATAATCCCAGGCGAATCGCTCCAGAAAGATTTCTGTGACTTCCTCGGGAATGGTGGCGGCCAAGGCAAACAGCGTAGCAAATAAGATGCACAGTATGCGTACATTCCTGCGAACAGATTCAATCACAATCATGATCAAAATCCCGATCGCTCCAGCGATAATCGACGTTCGCGACACACTCCTCAGCAGTGCATAGACCGCCCCTACCAACAACACAAACGCACAACCTCGTTGCCAGAGTCGCGCCTCTAGGGAACGGATCACGAATAGACACAGGAAAATTGCTACTAGCGCAGCCAGCCCCAGGGAGTTGGAGTTCATAAATCCTCCCGTGCTTCTCGTAACAAACCCCACGCTGGTTGCCACATGGCTGCCTAGTATAAAGGACACCATGAGGCCTACTGAATAACACAAGGAAAACGTTAGAATCACCCGCTGGCTACTGAGCATGGCCGCCGCTGCATAAGCAAAGCCAGCAAATAAAAAATATTTGCCCACGATGAGGCCGCGTGACGAAGCGGCCAGAATAAATCCGTCCTTAGTCTTTCTGATTACCTCGTAGTTGAATGTGAATTCGCTAGGATAAAACACACCATAGGTGATTAATGTATGTAAGACTGCAAACATCATGAAGTAATTTAATGCGCGTGGGAAGACATCAAATCGTGGCTTTTCCAAAATTAACCAGTATAGTATTAGTGCGGAAGCACACACTGCAAATAGTTTGGCAATATCAAAAGATGCGATTTGCTGCAAGCCATCTCCCCAAGTGGCGAAAAATGCGCAGCTGAATAACAATGCAAGCCCCACAAAGCGGCGAAAGCCATTCAGCAGATTGCTGATTTTATCGTGAGATTTACTGATCACGGGATTAAACAACGTCCAACTTCTTCCAAGTCTCACCATGCCTCATCGTGGTGCTTATTCGTCAGCATTGCTAAGGCTACAACTGATCAATGGCCTTCAAATCAGGAAGACGAAGCACATCAACCAGGTGGAGATACTCCGGCCAGTAATGCCCATCATGCCAGTTGAATTTGGTGTCCCAGTACCCCGGGCATTTCCATATAGCACGAGACAAATATGTGTAACTGATTTCACAGAACTGCGGCTCGTTCCCTTCTGTGAATAGAAAATCGTACGCCATTGATTGAAAACCCAATTGTTGAGACACACGAAAAGCTATGTCAACACAGCGAAGGTCAATCTTTCCAATATCATAATCAATAATCCCGCTGCCCGAAGCGCGGAAGTCCGACTTCCGTGTCATTCGCCGAAATCCAAAAGCCCGATCACCTATGACAGTGATTCTTGTATCGAACTCATTGTCGGGCAGAAACCTCTGAAACAGCACATAATTCTTTTGAATTCGCCAATGTGGTGAAGTGTCAACGCCTTTAGTCCAACGATAAAAATTCCCTGCTATGCGATGCAATTCACGGTAAATGTTGAAATGTTTCACACGCAGGTTGTTAATGCCAAGCCCGCGCTCTGGCCGAATACCCTTTCCAAACATACGCCTAACTAGTCGCTGCGCCTGGTTCCTAGTTTGCACTAGGATGACGTTTTTAGAGCCTGCGCCATTACGCAATTTGAACACAATCGGGTAAATGGCAACATCGGTCCACGCAAGAGCCTTTTCTTTATCCCAAAATATGTACGACTCCACCATTGGAAGCCCATGTGCTTTGATAAGCAGGTATTGTTTTACCTTGTCATCATAGTGCCAGCAAGTCTTCCAATTGGGATAACATTTGATACCCAATTCATTTTCTGCGACTTGCAAAATATCGTAAGCCTTCTGGTGGTCCGAGTCAAAATGAGACCAGCGAAAGATCAGAAGGTCCAATGAAGCAACTTTGTCCCAGAATCGATCTTCCGATGCCTCCAAACGTACAAACGGAATTCCATTCTTTGAAAGTATTCTTTCATAAGTCTTCAAGACGGTAAGATCCCGGCCGTTGTCATCTTTCAGATCATATAGACCGATAAGCATCAGATCTACACCTCTACTTCGTGATGTTCCATAAGAAAGCGTCAATCAGGATGGTTCGGGAATATGGAGTGTGCGGGGTGTACACATAATTAGAAAGGAAGGCAACTTTGTGAAGAAAATCAGATGAATGGTGACCGTCAAAATCGTCCGGAAATGAAGTCGACATATCACTTTTCGTGCAGCGATCCGGTATCTCACAATGTCCTCTCCAGCCAACTGAAGGATTAAAGCGTCGTCCAAATGTTCTAATATAATTCAAATTAGGTAGAGCATTTCCATTTACGGAAACACAGATTTTGTCAGGGGGGAAAATCGCTAAAGGCCAAGAGGTTTTTTGGAAAGCATTGTCAACGATAGGTATTTTATGAGGATCAATAGACATGAGTAGGCAGTGAATCCAGTCCAACGCGGCGACATTTGCACCAAATGTCATCACTCCTAGGGGAACTGGACTCGGTGCTAATGGACCTCTACCTTCCCCCGCAATAATGGCATACGTAATCGTGATAATCATTTTCTGTGGTACATCAGACAGTTAGCCCCCAAATAGTTAACGATTGTGATGCCGCCTGCGGACTCATGCGCCATCTTTTATACCAATATACAGAAGCCTATCAGAAAATAACCTCGTTCTCGGAACAAAGGAAAGACCCCGCACTAATGCTTCGGAAATATGGTTTAAAACCTTTACCGGCGCGTTGACTACCCGGGCGTAGTTATTATGTTTCTCAAAGAACTTATTTCCAGAACCGGGCATAATTAACCTGACGCCTCCGACGTAATCACAAAAGAGCGTCTTTATTCTGCGTTCAGTATGAATGAAATCCAAAGTAGCAGCATCTATGGGATTATGCTCGGCATATACCATGGGCCTTATTGTCTTACTGATGCACCCGTTTATGCCAAAAGTATTTGGCACAATAGTGATCACATACCGCCGCGACAACGCGCAGATTCTATCCATCACTGGCGACAGGTCTAGGAAATGCTCAATGAACCCTGCGGAAAAGACAAGGTCATATTTATTCCGTTCACAATCGAGTAAGAAGAAGTCTTGCGTCAAAATCTCAGCTTCTATTCCGAGCAGACTCATGTTTCTGTAAGTCGCCGCAGCGGCGTTTTTGGCATACTCGACTCCAGACACGGCATACTTAAATTGCCTATTAAAGTACGCCAGCCACCCCCCAGGGGCGCAGCCAATTTCAATTAGTGAGTACCCAGCATCTATAGGAAGATATTTTGTTAATTGAGTCTGCGTATCATGGTCCGGCCAATAGACATGGGGCAATTCAACACCAGCCCACACCTTCTCCCATTTTCCTTTGTGGTAAGTCTATTTTCTTGTGGTTGCATTTCATTAACCGACATAGGCAGAAAAAAGATACGGCATCATGTTTGCATTATTCACAATCGATCGGGTCAATAATAAAAGAGAAATTCATTCCATCTAAATCTGGTTTGCCGCACTACGGGAGTTTAGTATGCATCCATACATCTTCCTGTTTTTTTTAGTTGTTAACGACCTGTCACTCACTTCTGAGATTCTTCAAGATGCAAGGTAATTAGAACCTCTCGGAGAGACTCGCACCTAATGGCGTGCAAACGCATGCGTTGCTTTTCACGAGAATTCAGATAGTGTAACAAATCTAATTTGCCTAACGCACGGCGAAATAACCCTGGTGGATGATTGAGCAGGTGCAAATGATGACGCTTCTTTTCTTTGCAAAAGTGTAGCCACTGTCCCGAACAAACGCCTCATCTACAATACTTCGTGATCGATCGTTAAAGTCACAGAGGAATGCCGTCTCATTGGGTGGTCTGCGCACACCCGGTTGCCCATCAGATTGCATATATGGAATAAACCGAACTTCTGTCTCAGCATCCTTATTTATAACAAGGGAAACCAATACACCTTCATGCCATATGGGCTCTTTGGAAGGATAATCGAAGAGGAAATTGCCCTTGCCATACACGATCGGCGCACCACGATATGTCTCAAAACACCTCGCACAGTGTGAATGCTTGCAAATGACAACGTTGGCCCCAACTTCCACTAGAAAACGACATGTATCCATGAGGTTGGGGTGGGGATAAGGGTAGAACTCTTTACCCCCATGCAAAAGAACGACCAAGTAATCGAATTCAATGCGGCTTTTGGCTATATTTTACCTGTCATCGTTGATATCCAGCGGATTGGTCCCTGTAACATTTCGACCCGCTATACCAAACTCGTGTTCCGCCATGGCGAGAATTCCAATCCACACGTCTCTTACCTGTCGAATCAGTATCTTTTGCGTTTCTTCGAGATTCTCACCTGCACCGACTTGGTCGATACCTTGTTGCTCCAAAGCCTGAACTGTCGAACGCAACCCTTGCGGCCGTGGTCCATGATGTGGTTATTCTCCAAGCAGGTTACATCAATTCCCATTGCCTTGAACACTTTGACGCATTCAATGGAAGCCCCAAGGTTCGGTCCTCATTTGAGCATCGAAGTCTCCTTTTCTATCAGAGGGCACTCTAGGTTCACTATTGATAAATCTACTTGCTCGAACTCCGGCATAAGCTCACCAGGCAAAGCCTTCGCATTGCCCTGTCAAAAGAGTGGCTCGTTTCGTCATATAGGACAGGTGTTGCCACCAATGAGGATCTTGATCATATTCTTTAACGGCCCCTCA
>CAZPMM010000165.1:0-5332 GCA_964587405.1 uncultured Rikenellaceae bacterium | reverse complement strand
CGAAAGGCCTATGGTAATAACAGCCTTGTTCCTTGAAACTTCTATCCCTCCCAGACCTGCTGCTGCTGCTGCCTGTGATTCAAAGTTTGTAGCAGTAAGCCTTGTTGTTAAATTATGGTCGCTGCCCCTTGTATTGAATGCAATACTTCCATCAGGTCCAATACCTCCAAGAAAAAATCCAATTCCTCCTGCTTCCCTTATGCGGTTTTCATATTCCATGCACCAGTTATCAATCCGGAATATAGATATCTGTTGTACTTTTTCAAGAAGTGTTGTCGCTTCTCTGTTCCGGAGTGAAAGATCTATACTATTATCGGGAAATATTACGGAATAATGCTGCCCTTCAGCAAGATGTATTTCATCAGCATTCATTAACAGAGCTCGTGAAAAATCAAGACCAAATCCTTTTATATAAAAATTGAGAACATAATCATGAAAACTGTTATGTTGCTTCGGATCAATCGGATAAAACTCATCCATCTGAACAAACCTGAGTCCTTTCATAACAGGTTTCTTCCTGAATGCAAAACCATTTTCCTCCATAATTTTACGGTTCTCAGGCTTATTCCAACCGTTCAGGAACCTCATAGTCCATTTTATAAAATATTCGGGGGTTTTTCCTGTTGGGAGACTGATAAGTCCTTCCGGATTTTCTGAAATCCATTCCAGGAACCTTAGAGAAGTTAACAATCCAAGAGCCGGAAAATTCTGAACAACGATGTAAGGCAATTTCGTAGAAAAGCCTGTTCTTCCTGATCGCTTCATAAACGACAACTCAACATCAGTCAAGCCTTTATCTTTCATCATAATATAATTTTGATTTTAACGGTATGATGCCTGTCCCGCTCAAGCGGGGGAACCGCACATGTTTGAAAATTATATTCATTATGTGTTTGTCCCGCCTAAGGCGGGATGTGGGTTTCATAACATTAGATATTACAAAATCTCAACCTTAAGCTCATCGCATCAACGCATCATACATTATTTCAACAGGATGCAGAGCTTTTTTCCCTGTTCCGTCTAATATCTGGCATCTGCAAGATGTTCCTGATGCTGAAATAATTGTATCCTCCGATGCATTTCTTACAGCCGGGAAAAGTACCATTTCCCCTATTTTCATACTAAGATCACGATGTTCTTTTTCATATCCGAATGATCCGGCCATTCCACAGCATCCGCTTGGTATCTCTTCAACAGAGTAGTTTTCAGGAATGGAAAGCATTTTCTTGGTAAAAAAAGTGGATGAGATGGATTTTTGCTGGCAATGACCATGTAATTTAACCGATGCATGTTCCTGAGTGAATTGATCTGAAGGGATATTTCCCTTATCAAATTCCCTGCAGATAAATTCCTCGATCATTATAGCATTTTTGCCCAGGTTTACTGCAACATCCCGTAGATTTTCATTAACAAGATCGGGGTATTCATCCCGGAATGTCAAGATGGCCGAAGGTTCTATACCCAGAAGAGGTGTTTTGTCAGATATAATATCCTTAAGCATCATTACATTCTTTTCAGCGATCTTTTTGGCATTTTTAAGCATTCCCTTGGATAAGAATGTTCTGCCACTTTCAACATGTGAAGGTATTTCAACCTGATATCCCAGGTTCTCGAGAAGGATAATTGCTTTTATTCCTATATCACTTTCATTATAGTTGGTAAATTCATCAGCGAAAAGGAATACTTTCCCAAGAGGATTTTTCATGTTCTGCGAACTGCTCTGGCACTTTTTCGCCCATATTCTGAGTGTTATCTTTGAAAGCTCCGGGATGGTCCTGTCAGCAGCAAAACCAATCAGTTTTTTGAAGAAAGTCTGTCGTGTTATCAGATTTGTCAGAGGCCATACTGCATGCCCGAGTCTGTTTATTTTTGGCAGCCAGCCAATAAGTAATGTCCTTAACGGAATTCCATGGAGTCTGTAATAATGGTTAAGGAATTCTGCCTTTAATTTGGTCATATCGACATTTGAAGGACATTCCGATTTGCAGGCTTTGCATGACAGGCATAGGTCCATCACCTTATAAATCTCTTTATGATTATAAGGATGTTTCCTGGTTGAACGTGTCAGGAACTCCCTGAGAATATTTGCTCTTCCCCTTGTGGATTTATCTTCATCACGGGTTGCCATGAAAGTGGGACACATTGTACCTCCTATCAGTGCACTTTTACGACAATCGCCCGAACCGCTGCACTTTTCCGTCGCACTCAGTATTGTACCTTTGTCAGGAAAACTGAATGTCGTATCAAGAGGCTGAACAGACTCACCTGTCCTGTATCTCAAACTTGTATGCATCGGTGGAGAATCTATGATCTTACCCGGATTGAAAATATTCTCAGGATCCCATTTTCTTTTCAGTTTCCTGAAGATATTATAAATATAATCCCCCAGCATCAACGGTATGAATTCACTTCTCAGCCTTCCATCACCATGTTCACCACTGAGGGATCCTTTGTATTTCTTAACAAGCAAAGCTACTTCCTTTCCCAGATTGCGGTATATCTCAACATCGGCAGGATTTTTAAGATCAAGAAAAGGACTAAGATGGAGTTCTCCTGTAGCTATATGTGCATAATATGAACACTTAAGATTATACTTTTCAAGTATCTGCTGAAATTCTTCTATATAACCGGGGAAATATTCCGGAAGTACAGCAGTATCTTCGATAACCTGAACACTTCGTTTTTCTCCCGGGAGTACAAGAAGAACTCCGAGCCCGGCTTTCCTGAGTTCCCATACCCGTTGTATTTCTTTATCGTCTGTAAATAGCGGAAAATGATATCCGTATCCGGCAGTTGTAAGTTCCTTTGCTATTTCAGAAGCACACTTTTCAATCTCTTTTTCCGTATTTCTCAGCAATTCTATAAGGAGGATGATTTTGGGGCTTCCTTTAATGAAAAATCTGTTTTTATTCTGTTCTATATTATCCTTTGTACATTCCAGGATAAAATCATCTATCATCTCAATAGCTGCAGGATTATGTTTCAGTATGAGAATGTTGGCTTTGACAGCATCTGTCAGACTCTCAAAATGAGCACATATCAGTCCGGTTTTCAAATTTGGTAAAGGAAGAAGGTTGAGCTTCATCCTTGTTGTGAAGGCAAGTGTTCCTTCAGAACCGGCAAGCAACTTGCACAGGTTTATTTTTTCACCATTTCCTGTAAATACATCTGTATCAAGCAGTGAATCAATAGCATATCCGTTATTTCTGCGTTTCAGATCCTGATGAGGAAACTGTTTCCGTATTTCTGACTGATTGTATGGATCAGACAAAGTATCCCTTATATACCTGTATATTGAACGTTCAAGTGATTCGGTATCATCTGAGCATTTCGCCAGGAATTCTTCTCTGTTAAGTGCTTTAAATGTAGTTTCTGTTCCATCTGATAATATAACATCCGTTTCAAGAATATGATCTCTAACACTTCCGTAAATAAGAGAATGGGCTCCGCAGGAATTATTACCCAACATTCCTGCCATACAACATCGGTTTGCCGAAGAAGTTTCCGGTCCGAACATCAGACCATAAGGCTCCAGAAACATATTGAGTTCAGCAAGTATCACACCCGGTTCAACAATAACCCACTTTTCTTCAGGATTAACTTCAATAATCCGGTTCATATATTTTGAAACATCTATCACTATCCCCGGGCCAACTACCTGGCCTGCAAGTGAAGTACCTGCTCCTCTTGGAATTACCGAGCTTTTGATAGCTCTGGCAAAAGCAATTACTTTTTTAACATCATCTTTGTTTCTGGGAAGAACAACGGCTTTTGGCAGTTCCCTGTATGCCGAGCCATCGGTAGCATACAGTATCCTGTGCATGTTATCAGTAAATAGATCTCCTTTTAATTCAGCCTTAAGTGAATCCAGTTTCATTTTATTCTTTCTTTTTTATCCCAAATGAGGGATCAATTTTAAGGAATTTAATAACAATCATACCCGGTAACGTACAAATTAAAACATAAATAAAAAAGTGCTGGTATCCGAGCAATTCCTGAACCGATCCTGATATCATTCCGGGAAGCATCATCCCTAGCGCCATTAGTGATGTACCAATAGCATATTCAGCCGTTTTATAACGGCTTTCGCCCACAAAATAAAGCATGAACAGCATATATGCAATGAACCCGAACCCATATCCTAACTGTTCAAGTGCAATTGACAGATAAATACTTATATCTCCCGGCATTGGCTTTGCATACGCCAGATAAACATATACAGCATCCGGCAGATTTATGCATATTGCCATTATCCATATAAGTCTCTTTAAACCATATTTCGCAGCAGCTATTCCTCCAAGAATACCTCCAAGCGTTAAACAAAGCATTCCTATTGTGCCATAGGCTATCCCATACTGGGCTGAAGTAAGTCCCAGACCTCCTGAACTTCTGGAATCTACAAGAAAAGGAGTTGCAACCTTCACCAGTTGTGATTCTCCAAACCTGTAAAAAAGGAAGAAAATGAGGGCAGGTATAATCCCGGGTTTTGTAAAAAAAGAGACAAATACATCCTTATACACTCCCCATCCGATCTTCTCCTTATCATTATTCTCAACCGGCCAGGGAAGCATGAACTTGTTATAAATAGCTAATAATAATAATACTAATCCTATTATTCCAAGAGCGATAGTCCAGCTGAAAGCTATATTCCCAGCTGTTATCAGGAATCCGGCAGAAGCTCTTTCGTTAAGATTCCTGTTTACTTTTATCGTAAGCGGAACGGGTTTGTTCCAGTTTGAACTATTGAATTCAAACCTGCCTGTCTGTCTTGATGAGATATCTATGTCCTTTGTTCCGGTCTTGCGCGAGACATTAACAACAACAGTTTTACCTTCAGCCGGAGGTGCAGATAATACAATATAAATCACCGCGGAATCTTGTTCCGATTTTCCCGCTATGAACATCGGTATCTTAAGATCCTCAGGAAAGATCCTTACCTCAGGCTCACCTTCTGTTTTCTTAATACTTATTCCAGACGGATCGAAGGGTACATATTCCTCAGGCAGAACAGAAACGGCTTCAAATGTAACTGACCGGAGTCCTGTGTTTTGTTGAACAAGCCCGGCAATAACAGGTACAAGTCCAAGCGCAGTAAGCATTGCGATCCGGTAAAAAGTAGTTCTAATACCCACGAAGAAAGATTGTTGGTGTTGATCGAGGGCATACATATAAAATCCGTCTGCTGCTATATCATGGCTTGCCGAAGCGATGGCGATAATTGCAAAGATGGCGAGTGTGACCGGATAAAAGAATGATACAGGCATAGCAACACCAGCCCCTATAAACGCCAATCCGAGAAGGAGTTGGGTCCATACCACCCAATTACGTTTGG
>CAZPMM010000164.1:0-5347 GCA_964587405.1 uncultured Rikenellaceae bacterium | reverse complement strand
TTCTTTGCTTCAGCCTTGTGGGCTTGCCTTGATAAGTTGCCTTCTTGCTTCTGTCCTTACATCTTCCTAGTTCTTTGTCAAGCTTCCAATATCTGTCATTATGATAGTTCAGCCTGCTGGACTGCTGACATTGATAATATATTCTATTGGAATAGGCATCCCTGCATTTAAAGATGGGGCTTCCATAGCACATATATAATACCCTTGCCCTTCTGCCTGATGAGGGACAGACAAAGTAAGGGACTTTGCCCTTGCCCAGGTTGCTAGGAAGATATGTTAAGTAAATCTTGTAATCCTTCTGGATAGCCTGCCCATCCCCCCAAGCCCTGAAGGAATAAGTCAGCCTGATGAACCTGTCATCTTCTGCTTCCCCTAGATTGGAATAGCAGTTCATCTTGCTTCCATTTGTCCAGCTGAGAATGCAACAGCTAAAGCCCCCCTGCTTCAGAATGCCATTCTTTAATAGATAGGATAGTTCCAGCCTTATTACTTCCCCTGTTGTTACTGCCCCTGTTGAATGCCTTCCCATTTTTGGACATCTTGCTTTAAAAATAACCTAAATCCTTAAAGATGGCTGATGACTTATGTTAGTATTCCCAGCCTTCATCATCCTCATCATCAGGCATTATGCCTTCCTCAGCATTGGCAACTTTTGTTTCTATTGCCTGCCCATTATCCCATCCTAATTCAAGTTCCCCCCATGCCTGGGCTTCCAGCTTCCATTCTGGCTGGTATAAGTCCCAATCAGGAAGATTAATGTCCCATTCAGGACTGACATCTTCCTTCCCTGTTGGCAATCCCTTGCCCCCTGTTTCATCCTGTTTCTGCTTCCTCATCTGGATAAGATTTTATACCCTTTTTCTTCACATAGAAAAGAAGTCATGCTTCCAGCCTTGCCTGAAGAAGTTCTTCAATATCATAATTGCTTCCCCCATGCTGACTGATTTTTTTCAAGTTGTCCCTGATAGTCCTAAGCCTTGCCTTCCTGTCATCAGGGCTGAATACATCTTCAGGGATTTCCTTCAGCTTGCCCTTGATTAGTTCTTCTGTATTGAAGTCATAAAGTTCTTCTAGTTCTTTCAGAATCATCAGGGGGATTGTCCCTGCATTGATGTCAGCCTTGCTTCTGGGGATGATAGTTGTTCCTGTCTTCATGATATTCTGATATGATGTTATTAGCCCTTGTTTCAATTCCTGCTGGAAGCTGGATGATAATAGTTCTGATAGCTGGACATTGCCCCTGAAATGTGCCTCAGGTTGCCTGTAATGGTTTTCTAGCTTGATGTAATGCTTCCTACTGTCCCAGCCATAATCTCTGCTTAAATCTTCTCTGATGGGCTTGTCCAGCTTTGCCTTGATATTCCTTTGGACATCATAAAGCTTTATCTTCAGGCTGGGGGAAATAAATTCCTTGCCTGTCAGGACTTGCCCCTTGTGATATGCCCTTGCTTCCATTCCCTTGACTTTGACATGATGGCTGAGGAAGTCAGGTTCAGGGAAGGGGATTTCCTGAATTGTGCCAAATTCAAAGCTATTGACTTGCCCTGAATATATGTTCACCTTCAGACAGCCCTGAATATAATCCAGCCCTTCAAGCCAATCCTGATGGCTGGCATAGAAATTATGTCCATTGATGAAGTATGGGATACTGCCCCTAATAGTAACTTGATTTGTAGCCTGCCTGTTCCAGACTTCAATCTTCTTGCATCCATTGAAATAGAACATCTCAGCCCCATCATAAATGGCATTCCTTTGCAGATAGTCCAGACAAATCTTATCTTTGTCTAGGAATTTGGATATATCAATATAATCCAGGTTCATTGAATATCCCAGAAGCCCCTTCATTGGGGCTTCTGCTTTATATAATACCTAAGATATTTGAATGCCTGCTGGATGAAGTCAGGCTTGCCCATCCCCCTGAATACATGGACATCAAGGGAAGTTGAACAATTGTTCCCAGAATACAGGACTAGCAAGTCATAAATTGAATACCTTTCATCTATAATGCCATAGCCATAAAATTCAGGATAGTCTTCCAAGCCCCAAATGGAAGAATGTACCCTGCCCCTGTTGAGGTTCTTGTAAATTCCTTCTTCAGCCTTCTTGTAAGTGCCATTGACTTCATCCTTCTTCAGCTTGTCCTTCTGGCTTTCCTTCTTTTGGGCAAAGATGCCCAGACTTAGCCTTTCAGGCAGTATGCCCTTCCTTCCCCTAATTTGATAGAAGCTTCCCTTTGTGCCATCCTTCTTCACATAAGATAAAGGAATGTGGCTTGCTTCAATAAATCTGTCATTCATTTGAATATCCCCCTAGATGATTACCTTGTGATGTAGTTTCTTTCCAGATGGGCTTCAATGTCTGATGCCTTGATGTAAATCTTCCCTGCAAACCTTGAATAGGGAAGAATACCCTTTGCCAGATAGTTGTCCAGGGTTTTCATGCAGACATTCAGCTTGGCTTTGGCTTCCTGCTTTGAATGCCATCTGCTTAAGTCAGCCTGAAGGTTCTTCTGACTGATGAGGGACTTGATTTCATCAAGATTTGCCTGTAAGGCATCCAGCCTTTCAGCTGGGATAATTGCAAATTGTTCCATATTTACCTTTTTTTGATTGATATTTCATTGTAAAAATATAATCAAATAGTCAGTAAATCAGAAACTTAAGTAAGTATAAATAGGGCTTTTTTCTGGGATATTTTTTCTTACTGCAAATGAATGTTTTAAATATCAAAGCCTTTCACATAGTCTTCAAGGATATGGTAAATATTATCTTCTTTTGAGGTAATGTCATCCCCTATAAAGCCATAAATACTTAAAAAATTGAAGATGAATAAGGATTGCCTTCTGGATATCAAAATTCCTTCCCTAGCCTTTAAATCAGTATTATCTTGAAGGTATCTTCTTAATGTATATATGTGACTTCCTAAAGAATGATATTTCCTTTTCCTGCCTGATTTGCTTTTGACTTTCTCTAGTTCAGCAATATTCTGCTCAATAGCATTGCTCCAATATTCTTTCCCCCTTTTGCTTGGCAGTTCATGTTTAATCCTAAAGAAATTATCCAGCATAGCTTCTTTGATAAAGGTTATGATTTTGGCATTATTCAATGTCAATGACTTGCTATATAGTTTATTCCTGAAATCAATCAATATATCTTTAGTTCTTGTATCTAGAAGAAACTTGATGGCTTTAAGATGTTCCAATTCATAATCTTCATAATCCTTTTCCCTTACCTTATAATTCTGACTTACTTTCTTTCTTCCTTCAAATTCATAAGCCATGCAAAGAAAATCCCCCATTAAAGATGCCATACTATATTCATCCAATAGGGCTTGAAGTTGAATGGTTTCATTTGTAGGTGAAGGGATGTTCATTTGAAGAATAGCTTCCCATACATTGGAAATCTTATCCTTGCCCCAGTCTACATAATACATGGGGCTTATATGTCTAAGCCTTCTTCCATCTGGCAATATCTTTTCAAAATCCATCTTTGCAGTATTTTGGGAATATTTTTGTTAAATAAGCTAGGGCTGAGGTTTCTGCTAGGGTGCAATATATTTTCATAATCCCCTATCCCTTAATTGAAGACTTGTTCCATTGCCTTGTCCATTGCTTCAATGTCAAGGCTTGCCAGATAGCCTTCTGTCACCTTGACTGATGAATGCCCCAGCATCTTCTGAATATCATAAAGGGAAATATTCTTGTTCTTCCTGGCAATGTCAGCAAATGAATGTCTGGCAATGTGGCTAGTCAGGTTCTTCTTAATCTTTGCCCTGAATGCAATGGACTTCAGCAGGGCATTGTATCTTACAATCTGGCTTTCTATGCTTTGAAACAGATTGGCTAACTGCTCAGGGGTTGCCTTCTGAAAGTCTTCTGATGTGACTAACTTGGCATAAGGGGCATCATTCTTCAAGAAGGGGAAGATATATTCATCTGCCTTGCTTCTGGCTGGGGAATAAAGCTTCAGGATGTTCTGGGCTTGGGGAAGAAGCTTGATACTTCTTTCCTTCCCTGTCTTCCCCATGTAGTATTCCAGCCTGCCATCTTCCTTGATATTACTCCATCTTAACTGCATCAAGTCCCCAATCCTGATGCCTGCATTATACAGGCTGAAGATGAAGGCATTTCTTATATGGAATAGGGAATCATCTTCCTTCAGCTTCAAGTCCTCAATCCTTTTGATTTCATCAATGTCCAGCTTTTCCTTGATTGTGGGAAGGACTTTGGGCATAGTGAACCAGATAAAGGGATTCTTCTCAGGGGGAAGTATCTTGTCTTCCTTGATAGCTTCCTTCTGAATAATAGTCCTCAATGCCTTCAGGTTTACATGGATGTAGTTCTGATGGCATCCATCCCCTTTCAGGAAAGCCTGAAAGCCCTTCAGAAAGGAAGTTGTCAGTTCTTCTATTGGCAGGGGCTTGTCCTTCCTGTAAGCCTTTATCTTCTTTGATAGGACAGAATACTTCTCAGATGTGCGGATTTGCTTTCCAGCAAATTTCTTCCTGATTACCTCATCAATATAGCCCAGGAAGTCCTTTCTGGCAAGTTCAGCCATGTCCTTATTATCTGCCTTATCTTTAAGGATGCCAGAAGATACTTCTTCCCCATTGGCAGTAAGCCTGTTCTGAAGGCTTTCTAGTTCCCCTATCTTTGCCCTTATGTCTGAATTA
The DNA here is from genome assembly GCA_964587405.1 of uncultured Rikenellaceae bacterium. Classification (GTDB taxonomy): domain Bacteria; phylum Bacteroidota; class Bacteroidia; order Bacteroidales; family VadinHA17; genus LD21. The sequence continues at coordinate 676 of CAZPMM010000164.1, read as the reverse complement.
ATCTTCTTGGCATTGGGAAGAAGGATGATGGACTTCTGCATTTCCCTGAATGCCTGCTTTTCTTCCTTTGTCAAGGTTGCCTTCAGTTTGGCAGTTAGGCTGGGCATTGCTTCCCGGACTTCATCCTTGTCTTTATTCCATGCTCCAGAAGGAATGGAATGCCCAATGGACACATAGCTTGATTTCCTGTTCTGGTAAATCCTGATGTAAATAGGGAAGTTCCCATCTGAATAGGGCTTAGGAAAAAGGAAAGCCCTGAATTTGGCTGGCTTCATAATCTTAGTTCATTAAATATCCATTGCTAAGATAGAAATGATTTAGCCAACTAACAAATAACTAAAACAAATTCTTACATTCTTTTTCTTCCCTTTTCTGCAATATTCTTTTCAAGATATTGATTATCTGCAATTATTCTTAACTTTACAGGAATAACAAAATAGGCTGGGGGATGGCTTTCCCCCTCTGGCTGGGGAGCAAGATTAAGAAGGTAATGCCCTGTAATTCAAATGAATGCAGGGCTTTTTCTTTTCCTGACTAAAAAATAACTAAATCAAATATGTGATTTTGGGCATTTTTGATGCCTTCAGAAGAAAAAGTCTGGAAGATGCTTCTGCATTGATTTGGGAAGAATTGTCCATCTAAGATAGTCATGATATTCTTTCTTGTCCCTCAACTT
>CAZPMM010000163.1:0-5352 GCA_964587405.1 uncultured Rikenellaceae bacterium | reverse complement strand
CTCATCATGCACTGTTTACGGACAACCATCAACATTGCCGGTAACGGAGGATGCCCCGGTACAACCTGCTACATCGCCTTACGGTAATACAAAACAAATAGGCGAAGAGATTATCAGGGATTCCGTTACAGCATATGAAAAGATCAATGCCATTTCATTAAGATATTTTAACCCTATCGGAGCCCACTCCTCTGCACTTATCGGAGAACTGCCAAGAGGTGTTCCGGAAAACCTGGTCCCATTTATAACCCAGACAGCTTATGGTTTGAGGGATGAACTTAAAGTTTTTGGAAATGATTATGATACACCCGATGGTTCATGTATCAGAGACTACCTTCATGTCGTTGACCTTGCAAAAGCTCATGTGATTGCCGTCAGAAGACTGATCGATAAAAAGAACAAATTACCATATGAAGTATTTAACCTTGGAACCGGGAAAGGAGTTTCGGTACTGGAAGCTATCAGCGCTTTTGAAAAAGCGACAGGTGTAAAAATTAAATACAGGATAACGGGCAGAAGACCCGGAGACATTGAAAAAATATGGGCCGACCCCTCACTTGCCAACAGGGAACTGGGCTGGAAGACCCTCAGTACACTGGAGGAATGCATGAAAACTGCATGGGCTTGGGAAAATAAAATCAGAAAAAAAAAATAATTATATGAACTATAAAAAAACAATTCTCGTAACCGGTGGTGCAGGATTTATCGGATCCCATGTGGTGAGGAGATTCATTAGTCATCATCCTGATTATATGATAGTTAATGCCGACAAGCTTACCTATGCTGGAAATCTCGAAAACCTGAAAGATATTGAAAACAGGGAAAATTATGTTTTCGTTAAAGTTGATATTGTTAACAAACAATCTGTAATTGATCTTTTCCGTAACTACATTTTTGACGGTGTAATACATCTTGCCGCAGAATCTCATGTCGACAGATCAATAACCAGTCCCGATGAATTTGTCTTTACGAACATTGTAGGCACCGTCAATCTTCTGAACGCCGCACTGAACAACTGGCAGGGCGATTTCAGAGATAAGCTGTTCTATCATATTTCGACCGACGAAGTATATGGATCGCTAGGCAATGAAGGAGTGTTCACCGAAGAAACTCCCTATGATCCCAGAAGTCCGTATTCAGCATCAAAAGCCGGTTCCGACCATATGGTTAGAGCTTACAACCATACTTTCGGTATTCCTGTGATAATTTCTAACTGTTCAAATAATTACGGACCAAATCAATTTCCCGAAAAACTCATACCATTGGCTATAAATAATATCAAAAATAACAGACAGATACCCGTGTATGGTAAGGGTGAAAATATCCGCGACTGGTTATTTGTTGAAGATCACGCATCGGCAATAGATCTTATATTCCATAAAGGAAAACCTGGAGATACATACAATATAGGAGGTAATAATGAGTGGAAAAACATTGATCTTATAAAACTCCTTTGCAGTATAATGGATACTAAGCTCGGAAGACCTGAAGGCAGTTCGGAAAAACTCATAACCTTTGTAAAAGACCGTCCCGGACATGATCTGAGGTATTCAATAGACTCGTCGAAACTTCAGAAAGAGCTTGGATGGAAACCGATACCGGATTTCAGGAAAGGTCTTGAAAAAACAGTTGAATGGTATCTTGACAATTCATCCTGGCTTGAAAATATAATATCGGGTGATTACGAAAAATACTACGATTCGATGTATTCCGGAAGGTAAAAGATCATTGTTTTATCATTCTGACACGCTGAATAAGCTCATCACCCAGGACGGTTTTCTGAATGATATGTTCCTGAATGGCATAAACAATGCCATTTGATTCAAAATCTCCCCTCACCTGTTCAAAGTCGAGTTTTTTGATCTTTTCTCCTCCATCTATTCCGAAACCTGTACGGGACGAAAGATTGAACTCCTTCCTTGCATCTTCATACAACATCTTATCGAGTCCGATCACACTCTTCTTCCACTTTTCAACCATGTTTATAACGTCATTTGCAGTGAATTGGCTGACCGGTTTTCCTACTTCCTTCTCAAGTCTTTCACATGCCCATTTCCATTCCCATTCATAATAATTTTTATGCATATTAATGAATTCCTGTGCAATGGCATCAAGAGAAGCTACATTACCCGATTCAATATCGTCGAGCAGTTTATCGACAAGATTCAGGGGAGTAATCAGCCCTGCAAGATCAACCCATTCCCCATCGCCCGGTGAATCACCGGGTACAAGTCTTTCCTGAAGATCTCTGTCGCTTCTGAACTGTATATTCTCAAGCCTCTTTATAAGTGAATTACCGAGAAATTTGTCAATACCTATCTGGTACATATCAATTCCTTTTTCAAGTGAAGGACCTTTTATAAGCATATTGTTATAAGCATAGGAAGAAGAAACGGCTCCGGCAACCGATTTGAGCTTAAGTAAAAGATCCCTGCCTTCGAACATCTTACGTATTGTATAAGGGCTGAGCAGGTTAAAATTGACCTGGTCTATCAGGAAAGGATCCTTTCTCCTGTCACGTTTAGGCCATTTCTGTGCATCTCTTATGGTTCCCACACTTCTCAGATTAACTCCCGGAACCAGAATACTTTCATCATTGCTTTCTATCAGATATGAAAAAGGCAAAGAAGAAGTGTCCATATTCTTGGAATGACGACCAATCACAAGGGTAAAAGGACCTATACGCGCCGGCCAGAGTACATATGAATTACTTGTTGTCTTTGAGCCTCTTTCCATTATACCCTGATGTATCGGACCAAGCTTATACATATGGTTGCTCTGGTTCGACCCGCTGCCAGCATTCATAAATGAAAATATCCCTGCAATAAGCAGAGTCGATTTATGATGTGTAACTGTAAATGGTCCTGCAAATATTGAACAGGCTTCGCCATGGAATCCTGCACAATTTGCAAAAAAGAGGGAATTTTCAGCACTGTAATGTTTTCCGAGAACACAGCCCTGCCCAATAAAACACTTGTCTATCAAAGTCGAATCAGTCACTATAGATCCTGAACATACTATGAAATGATCCATAATCACACCCGGTCCGATAAAAACCGGATCATCTTTACAACTGTTCACGGATCCTTCATTTAGTCTGATCACACCGTCAATACGGCACCATGCACCAAATCTGACATTTCTTATATCACGGCTGTTCAGAATTTTTGCATTACGGCCGATAGTGCCTGTATCCGAGCTGACCGAAGATGAATAGGTTTTAATCATCTCCTCAATTTTCAGAACAGCTTTGACCCTGTGCCTGTAAAGTGCGCATATATAAGCTTCATGTGCAGAAAGACGATCCCAGATCTTAACCGATCTTCCTCCTGTCTCATTAAGAACAGCAACTTCTGTTCCGTTACCGAAAGCTGTCCGTTTCTGAGTGTGTATCTTACCACAGTTCTTAATAACCACCTCATCGCCTATTATATAATTGGCGATATAATCACCAATGTTACCGATAAGAACATTTGAACCGACCGTACAGTTATGAAGGTGGGCATTTGATATCCCGCTGTGTGTAGACACACCCGATTCGTCAATAAATGTTTTGGAGAATTCTCCAAGCTTAATATCCCCCGAAAAAGTGACATTGTTGCAGTGAGACGGATCAAATCCGCCTGATACTCTGACCCTATTCCATTCATCACAGTGGCAGCCTGCTGCTTCCATTGTTGAAATCTCAGAATCAGTAAGATTACGGTAATCAGCCGATGTATCCATATAACAGCAATGAATATTTATTCAACAGTAACAAACTTTGAAAGGTTCTTTGTGTTAAAACAATTTTATTAAACCATTTCCCCGATACCCGGCACCATGCCTTTAACCATGAATATCCTTGTTTCACAATTAATAATAGCCAAACCGGCAGAATCAAATCCACGGTGTTCAAACCGTCCGGATATTCCGTGAATTACATCATTTCATGCAGGCATGAACCATACAAGCAGCAATTCTACATATAAGACATGAAGATTATCACTGACTTTCGTGTACGAATATAGTAAAATTCAACTGATTTTTTAAAACTTGGTATATGTTATTTCAAATCTTACGGGATTGTTGCTGTCGTTCGCCTTTAAAATAACATTGTTTGAAGATGAAGGCACCAGGAATAATTCGAAGTTGGTAGTAAGACTATCCGATTTATCCTCAAGATAATTCTGAAACCAGGTTGCTATGTTAATATTGTAAACATTCTTAGTTGTATCCGGCGACCCGTCATAGAATGCTGAACCCGGACTATAATCAGGCACTATATATTTTCGCCCGCTGCTGGTAATATATCTCAGGAACAACTGGGAAGGTAAAGTTGATGGTTTATAAATATTCTTATCATAATGAACAGGGATAATGAGCCTTGCTTTATTAATTGAAACATTTTTCATTTCAGGATCCTTCCTGATATCACTCAGACCCGGTATCATTACTTTAGTATTAAGTCCGTTCATGATCTGTACATAAGTAAGGGTATCGGCATAACCATCGTTGATATGTTCAATTTTTCTACCAGGTTCAGCCGTAGTATAGTCATGCTTAAAAATGTTAAAAGCTGCATTACGGCTGAAAGCATCCAGTATAAAATAATACTGTTTTGGCGAACCATCAATACCATGCATAAAGAAAACAAAGTAATTCATGTATGTCTGGTATGTTCCCGGCGGATCGATGCTCAGGGAAACAAAAACAGGTTCCTCCGGTGAAGTGATCTTAAAAAGCAAACCTTTAAAATAAGACCTGAAATCGGGCCCGGTGGTTTTATGGAAAAGCATTGATGTATCTCTTGTCAGATAATCACCAAAAGCAATTGGAATATCAATTTCAATACTGTTTATCGTATCTGCTTTCAACCTGGGAAGCAATATATCAGATACTTTGAATCCTGTCAGAGGAACATATTGGTTCGAGTAATATGTAGAATCAATAAAAATCTGTTTATCAATTTCCCAGAATGACAGATACTGAGGTTTATCAACTGCTCCGGTAACAGTAAGAAGTTCGAGATAAAGCTTTATTGAATCAATCTCAAAATACTCATTGTTCCACCTTGATCCCAGTCTGATCTGTGAAACAAATTCTGCGTTTATTGTACCAAAATAAGGATCATAAAGCTGACCCAGGTAAGAAGTGGATGGATTATCAGATTTAACGGCATCGCCGTACATTGTAAATGACCTGACTGTAACAGTATCGGTGGAGTGAATTTTTACAAAATCTGAACCAGGCAATATCTTTCTGCCTATTTTGGCTGGATCATCCTCACAGGATAAAACAATGAATATCATTCCGGCAAAAACGGCAGGAAAAAGGAATCTTAAAATATTATGAATGTGGAAATTCTTACCG
>CAZPMM010000162.1:0-5360 GCA_964587405.1 uncultured Rikenellaceae bacterium | reverse complement strand
ATCAACTTCAATAATAATAAATAATGAACCTGTTGCATTTATTGGTATTTACAGGGATATAACCACCGAAAAGAAGAATGCCCTACAACAGGAAGTCCTTTACAATATATCATCAGCTGCTCTTCACCAGGTGGATCTGAAAGAACTATACCCCACCATTGAGCGCGAACTGGGAAGGATATGGAGCACAAATAATTTCTATATTGCTTTGTATGATAAAAAGGCCGAAACACTTTCGATGCAATTTTTTGCAGATGAAAAGGATTATTTCCGGGAGGTTCCTGTCCACAAAACTTTAATAGGCTGGGTAATAAAAAACAAGAAATCTGTTCTTCTTAAAAAGGATGACCTTGCCAGACTTGAAGAAACAGGTGAAATAGAACTTGTCGGGACACCATGTAAGGTTTGCATGGGAGTACCCCTTAAAGTCGATAACGATGTAATTGGTGTTTTATGTCTTCAGGATTATGATGACGAGAACCGGTTTTCAAGTGACGACCTGTATGTCCTTGATTTTATTGGTAATCAGACAGCTATTGCATTACAGAGAAGAATAATGCTTGATAATCTTATCACAGCAAGACAGAAAGCTGAAGAAGCTGCACAGTCAAAACAGATCTTCATGTCAACCATGAGCCATGAGATACGTACTCCTCTCAATGAAGTAATAGGGATCACAAATCTTCTGCTGCAAGGTAATCCGCGGGAAGATCAGATGGATTTCATCAAAACACTGAGATTCTCGGGGAATCATCTGCTTACTCTGGTGAACGATGTGCTTGATTATAATAAGATGGAATCAGGCAAAATAGTCTTTGAGCAGATTCGATTCAACCTCAATGATTTTCTTAATGAAATAATGCGATCTTATTCATTCAGGTCAAAAGCCAAGAATCTTGATTTCGATATTAAGAAGGAAGGGAAGCTTCCCATAAATGTCATCGGCGATCAGATAAGACTTAACCAGATACTGTCGAACCTGCTGTCTAATGCATTAAAATTCACGAAACAGGGTTGTATCACTGTAACAATACAGGAAATTGAAAGGAACAACAAACAATCAAAACTTGAATTTGCGGTTAAAGACACCGGAATAGGTATTCCTCCCGAAAAACAATCAGCAATTTTTGAAAATTATACTCAGGCTTCATCAGATACGACCAGGAGATATGGAGGTACAGGGCTCGGACTTGCAATATGTAAAAAGCTTGTTGAACTGCAGGGAGGAACAATATCGGTTGAAAGCAAAGAGGGAATAGGTTCAACTTTCAGGTTCACCCTCACTTTCGAAGATATAACAGATGACAAAGCTCGTATTGAGGATACACAGGTCACTGAAAACTACACAGGGCTGGAAGGTAAGAGAATACTGGTTGCAGAAGATAACAAGATTAACTTTTTTGTAGCAAACAAGTTTCTCAGCGGATGGGGTGTTATTGTCAGTCATGCTGAAGACGGACAACTGGCAATTGAGAAACTTGAGAAAGAAGATTTTGATCTTATCCTGATGGATCTCCATATGCCTATTATGGATGGTATTGAAGCAACCAGAATAATAAGGAGTTCTGATGATCCTCGGATAAAGAATATTCCGATAGTTGCACTTACAGCTGCAATAATGTCTGAAAATCATGACCGTATGGATCAGCTGAATATCAATGATTATGTTCTAAAACCTTTCAAGCCGCACGATCTGTTTGAAAGGATAAAAATGCATATAAGATAAAGATACAGGAATTCTGTTCCGATTATTATTTTATACAGTGCCGGCTTATATAATCTGTCGCTTTTTTGTTACCCATGCTGAAAGATTTCCTGAAATCGTGACAGGCATCCATGGTTTTACCTGAATTCAGAAGTGCAATTCCCTTGTTTAGCCATGTATCGGAATTAACCGGATCGAGATCAAGAGCCATGGCATAGTCCATAACAGCCAAATCCCATGATCTTGCTGAAAAATAGGAGTTTGCTCTGTCGATATAACACTGGGGATCATTTGGATTATTTTTAAGATTCTCTGTAAAATAACGCAATGCTTTAAGGTTATCGCCTGATATTGCACTAACTCTTCCCGCCACACTTAAAGCATTCTTATCCCCAGGAAAGAGATCCAGATATTTATCCAAATCGGCCATTGCCTTATCATTTTCGCCTGTTTTTCTGTACGATTCGGCTCTTAGGAGAAGGAGATCCGGATCAGCAATGCCGCGACTGATCAGATTCGAGTATGTTGCTGACGCTCCTGCCGTATTTCCCAGGGCTTCCTGCGCACCAGCCAATGTTCTGAGATATTTTGCATTTCCAGGTTGTGTTGAAAGAAGACCCGTGAGTGTTTTCACTGCTGCTGTATAACGGCCGGCTGAAATATCAACAAGTGATTCGGCATATCTTGTCGTTTCATTGTCCGGATAGTTTTTTCTGAGTTCATTCAGTAATGAAGATGCTTCCTCAATTTTACCTGCAGAGCTATAGTATTCAATCTCCGACAGGCTCTCTTCACTGAGAGAATACCAGTTCTTTTTCCAGAAATGTCTCCATTCCGTCCTGTTCTCGATTTTTCCAAATGCAGGATCAAGCATTATCTCCTTTTCACTTCTTTTAAAATCAGATTTCATGGATAATTCCAGGTGATAGACGGATGTGGCTGCATCGCCTTTTATTGCATAAACCCTTGCCAGACCAAATTCACCCGATAAAGGCAATAAGGTATTGGCTGCATTGAAATCGGCAATAGCGCCTGAATGATCAGCTTTAAGGATATTTGCATCAGCTCTTTCAAGAAAAAGTCTGTGATCCTGTAGTTTGTTCAATGCTTCAGTCAGTATCTCAACAGAACGCTCAGGATTGCCGTTCCTGTTAAAAGCTTTTGCTTTCAGAAGATAATCAGAGACTTCCTGCCCGAAGGAAGATCCGTAAATAAGCAACACTATCAAAAGCATTGCTGCGTTTTTTATTAATGATACTCTGTATGTCATTTTGTTTCCTCCTTCTTCACTACTGCTCCTTTTTCAGTAATAACATGAACAAATCCTGACAGATGGAACTGTTCCAATCCTGTTATGCGCCTTTCAAAAACTTCACATTGATAAAAGTAAACTCCCGGAGAAACTATCTTTCCTTTATATGTTCCATCCCAGTCTATCCTTGGCCTATCAGTACTGAAAATCAAAAGACCGTTCCTGTTGAACAATTTAAAATCTATCTTTTCCACAAGACCTGAAGTCTTGGCAAGCAACCTGTCATTAATATTATCACCATTTGGTGTAAATACATTGGGAATCTCATAAAAATTACAGGAATCAACACAAACTTTAGCAGACCATTCACTTTCATTACCAATTGCGTCAAAAGCAGATACGGCATAACAGCCTGATACAAGCTCACCCGGGTAATGTTTATATGTTAATAAATTCCTGTCCTCAAGAGTTGTAATCAGGGTGAGCGGATCTTCATATGTCATTGCATAATAGATCTTGTAACCGGCAACATCCTCAAAACACAAAGGGTCTTCTATTGTCCATCTCAGTTTATTATAAAGGCTGTCGCACTCGCTTGTAACATTAAGATCAGGAGGACAAGGAGGTTCATTGTCAACAGGGGTCACACACGTTATCTGGGAATAATTGACCAGGTTCTTTGGAAAATTATCTTTAAGATAACCTCCGGTCGATCTTACATAATAACAGTAATTCCTGCCATTTTCCAGGTTAAGGTCGGTAAATGCAAGCTGATTGGTTGATCCGACCGAGTCAAAAGTCATTGTTATACTATTCTGCCTGAAAAAATCATAACGGGTATTTATCCAGGGAACATTTCTTTCTATGGTAAATCTTACTTTTCTGTCGCCCGGACTTGCAACAAGAAATACAGATGAAGCAAAAGCAGGTTCTCCAACCAGAAATTCATTTCCGGGCGTTCTATTCCACAATTCTATCTTATAAATGTAGCCTGTCGACAGAGTATTTACAGGAGTATCGGTAAATGTGGTATCATTTAGACTGGTTGTGGGAATTGATCTGATCTTTGTATATTCTGTTCCGGTAATACCCTCAGCCCTGTAAATTATATATTCCCAGGGGCCGGGAGCAGGAATTGTATCAAGCCTGGATGGTTTCTTCCAGCTCAGGAAAATTGAACCATTGGTAGCATTTGTATTGTTTACACTTACATTTTTTATTACTGGCAAACCCGAAACAAGTGTTGAAGTTATTTCATTTGATGCCTTGCTTTCCGTACCATTATTGTAAACAGCCACAATCCTGTAAGTATATTCATTACCAAATTCCAGACCCGAACCGTTATCCGAATCAACATAAGTTACAGTTGTGTTCCCTGCAGTATAACCTACCTTAATAAAACCACTTGAGGCAGGTAAACCGGATGTACATGAATCCTGTATGAAAGAAGAAGCACCTTCCCTTCGGTAAATGTTGAATCCTGAAATTGCATCTGTCCCGTAATTCTGCCAGATAAGGCGTATGATCTTACCTTCGGGAACAGCATTTAAAAGGACAGGAGGAGGGCCTAATACCTTTATTGTCATGTTGTCAATGTCGGAAAGCATTAATTCCTCATTGTCATCATCAGCCTTGAATATAATATTATATGGCTGGTTTCTTACAGCTTCATAACATGGTGTCCAGCTGAACTTTGATGAAGAGAAGCCTGCAACGGAATCAATCCTGGTAAACAATGCAGGACATGAACTGATTGAGAATACCCCTGATGTTGCGATCTGACGTATGAAGTCACCGTTCGGATCGGTAGCTGATATAGTGAATTCCACAGGTTTATTAGCTTCTATACATAAATCTTTAAGAGGACTGTTTTCTGGTGGTTTGTTACTTGTCCGGAAAACTTCTATCTGCATATCCCTGACCACCACACCTATTTTTTTACCTGCCCTCCATTCCTGTATCTCCATAGCAACATTATAAATACCGGTATCGGCAGGTGAATTCCAGATAAGATCGCCTGTTATGGAATCAACCCGCAAAAAATATGTTGCGGGAGGCAGTGTGTAATTCTCAATCTTCCTACCATTTTCGCGAGTACAAGATGTAAGCTGATATGAAAGACTGTCACCATCGGGATCATAAGCAGCAGGATTATGAATGAAAACATATCCGAGTGCTGCCTTGTCATAAGGAGGGTTAAGTAATATCGGAGTGCTGTTCCTTCCCATTGAAGGATTGACAATCAGGGTTGTTGATATCGAGAATACAACATTCACACTGTTTGGAATATTCTTCACACCATAATTCCTGTTAGGATCCTGTACAACAATTCTATATACTCCCGGCCCCGGATAAGTGTGCCTGACCTTATATACGTTCCTCCTGTAATAATTCGGGAGATTG
>CAZPMM010000161.1:0-5403 GCA_964587405.1 uncultured Rikenellaceae bacterium | reverse complement strand
TGCCAAGGAAGCAGAGCAGGAATTAAAAGGTGATTATATTCTTTAAAGAGAAATTGTGATTTCTCCTGTACAGCAGCTGACTGATCCTGTCCTGATCAGACCTTATCAGGTATGTTAAATGGTTTTCTTCCTCCTCCCGGGCGAGACAGATAAGAATTTGCCTCGTCATCATTAACATATTTTTCAGTTTTACCGTCAAATATCAGCTTTCTTCCGGTACGATATGCAGTATTTCCTATATGCATCATAGCAGTTGAGATATGACCCTGTTCTACTTCTGCTATCAGGTCTTTACTGTTACGGCTCTTCACACAATCGACAAAGTTCTGGAAATGAAAATCAATTCCTGCTTTTGCTATTTCGGCTCTCCTAAGATCAGGTTCAAGGTCTGCTTCATTTATTTGAATGCTTGGCACGTTTGTCCTGTCCTGAAGGCTACCAGTGGAGAAAGCTGCTGTTCCTGTCTGGCCTGCTACGGATGCTGGTTTATTTCCACTTTGAAATATCAGGAAACTACTGCCTGACACATAAGCATAACCTTTTGTTCCCATCCAGATATTTCCCCAGGGTTCATTTGGTGTTGGAAGACTTCTGACTTCAAGTTCAATTACAAAGCCATTCGCATATTCAAAAGTTGCAACCTGGAAGTTTGGAACATCCTGATCCGATTCATCTTTATATGCATAAAAGCCACCACACGCTGCAGCCTTGACCGGATGTTCATCTATATTCATTCCCAGCCTCAGAAGATCAACACCGTGTGTGCCGTTATTTCCGAATTCACTTGTACTTGTATCCCAGTACCAGTGCCAGTTATAAAGGAAATGATTTTCATTGAATGGGATCATTGGCGCAGGTCCTCTGTAAAGATTCCAGTCAACCCCTTTGGGTACCGCTCCGTCAGGTTTTCTGCCAATACTTGGCCTGGAACGAAATACAGTAGCTCTTCCCAGATAGACTTCTCCTATAACTCCTTCTCGTAGCATCTGAATGGCTTTCTGATTGATCCTGCTTGCTCTTCTCTGTGTCCCGACCTGTACTATCTTTTTATATTTTCTTGCTGCCTGCACCATCTTTCTGCCTTCATCAATATTGTAGGCAAGCGGTTTTTCGACATATACATCTTTACCTGCCTGGCATGAATTAATTGTCATTAACGCGTGCCAGTAATCCGGAGTTGCAATTGAAATAATGTCCAGATCCTTATCTTCAAGCATCTTACGGTAATCAACATATGTCGCAGGTTTTGCTCCTCCAAGTTTTTCAATATCACTAACAGCTTTTGGAAACAGGTATTCAACGCAATCACATATCGCCTTTACTCTTGTCTCTTTTATCTTTGTGAAATTCGCGGTATGCCCTGAACCTCCGTAAAAACCACCTCTGTCATTAATTCCAATGACTCCCACATTAAGTATATCACTGGGTTGTATCTTTGCATAGTCTTTAATAAATGCAGGTGCACCAATTGCAATACCTGCCGATGCCATTGCTGACTTCTTGATAAATGTACGTCGTTTTTCGGCTGCCATTATAGTTCCTCCTGATTTTTAATTATTTACTTAGATTTTTTGACCAATTAATCCTGCTAAAAATAATAAATAGATTTATTAAATACACTCCCGTAAAATAATAAATTTCGGATTATTATCGAATTTAACCATTTTATGGTAATTCTGATCAGTTTCATGGTTAAATCCTTTCCGCTTTTCTAATTTTGTAATTGTTATCAGCCCTTCTTAAGGATTATGCTTAAAAAGATATTCCTGATATATCATCATAATATAATTTTTATTTAAGTGGTCTGATGCCTGTCCCGCTCAAGCTGAGGAACCCACATGTATGAAAATTATATAAATACGTATTTGTCCCGCCTACAATGGGATATGGGTTTTATCGTTTTTCTTTTTTATATTGACAAAGTGTTTTACTTCCCGTCATTTTAACAGATAATATTCACAAACAATGGATTGGCTAACATCATTATTATTCAGGGACGGTATAGCACATATTATTCTGCTTTATTCACTGGTGATTTCAACAGGTGTACTTCTGGGGAAAGTCAGATTCTCAGGTATATCTCTTGGACCAACATTTGTTCTGTTCACAGGTTTACTGATAGGTCATCTGGGTTTTACCGTCAACAGTGAAGTTGCAGATTTCATCCGTGAATTCGGTCTCATACTATTTATCTATTCAATAGGATTACAGGTCGGTCCGGGTTTTTTCTCATCCTTTAAAAAAGGTGGAATACAGTTGAACCTCATGGCGGCAGGAATCGTTTTTCTGGGCGCAGGGATAACCATTGCATTTTATTACATACTTGGAGACAGAGTTTCAATGCCCATGCTTGTTGGGATCATGTCAGGAGCAGTTACCAATACACCCGGCCTTGGAGCTGCACAGGAGGCTCTTCGTCAGGCATATGAAGCCGGGCAGATTGCCGAAGTGCCACAGATAGCTCTTGGTTATGCTGCAGCTTATCCTCTGGGTGTTGTTGGAATAATTATGTCGATAATCCTGATGAGGGTACTATTCAGAATCAATCTTGAAGAGGAAGAAAGGAAACTTAAAAAAGAAAAGGAATCTGCTTATGACAAGCTTGAAATCTTTACACTCAGGCTGACAAATAAAGCTATTTCAGGCCGGGAACTACATGATATCAAGAATATGATAGGCAGGAAATTCGTTATATCCCGCCTGATGCGTAATAAAGAATTTTCTGTTCCCAAAATGAATACCATATTGCATGAGGGCGATCTCTTACTGGTCGTTGCCGGCACAACTGATGTCGAATCAATAACAACTTTCATTGGCGAAGCAGCTGAAACAGACTGGAAAGTAACAGAACCCGCTCTCGAATCCCGGCGTATTATATTGACCAGAAGTGAAATAAATGGTAAAACACTGGGATCACTCAGGTTGCGAACTATTTATGGTGTAAATGTCACAAGGATTACCCGTTCCGGCGTCGATCTGCTTGGCTCTGCAAATCTTGTACTTCATATCGGAGATGCGGTTACAGTGGTCGGTGAAGTTGCATCAATTGAGAAAGTAGAACAATTCCTCGGAAATACTCTCAAACGATTGAACGAACCTCATATTTATACAATTTTTATCGGTATTTTCTTTGGTATAATATTCGGAAGTATTCCGTTCTTTATTCCAGGGATACCGATGCCTATCAAATTTGGACTTGCAGGAGGCCCACTGATAGTATCAATTATTATAGGCCGTTTTGGTTATAAATTCAGACTGGTAACCTATACCACTCAAAGTGCTAATTTAATGCTTCGCGAGATTGGCATAACATTGTTCCTAGCAAGTGTCGGTATTTCCTCAGGTGGCCAGTTTGCAGAATCTGTGTTTTCAATAGACGGACTGATCTGGGTCGGAACAGGTTTTCTAATTACCACAATCCCCCTGATGATAATGGGTTTTATAAACAGGAAATTTATCAGGCTTAATTATTTCTCGCTTGCAGGACTTTTTGCGGGCAGCACAACAGATCCGCCGGCATTATCATATTCAGGCTCAATTGCCGGTAATGATGAACCTGCAGTATCCTATTCAACCGTTTATCCTCTTACAATGTTTCTTAGGGTGTTTTTAGCCCAGATACTTATCCTTTCGTTCCTGTAAAACCCAAACAAATTGAATCTGATAACAGAGTCTATCTCCTGTTGTCAGATTCATTTAAAATTACTTACACTATACCTGACCAATGGTCTTTGTATTTTAAAATGTAAAGACTGGTTTGGAACATAGAAGCACCTTCAGGTGTCTGTCATAAAAAACACAGCTTTTTTAGATACATCATTCCGGCTATCCGGTCTTATCTCGACCACACTTTTTCAATTTCAGCTATGTATAATTTATGAAGACCTCCTTTATTTGCATAATAAGTTTTTAACAGCCCGAATTCAATAAATTTCCCCTCTTCAAGCATGGTTGAATAAAGCTTCCGGCATTCAATTATCAGCTTAGCTTCTTTGAAAGCGGGATATCCTGTTTCCGTAAAGTAAGGGGTTAATTCAGCTTCAGCAATCTTGTCACAATCCTTTCCACTTTTTGTCCCGCAAATATTAAGAGCTGCACGATACGTTTCATCATAAAAAGTGAGTGTGAATCCATCTGTACCCTCAATGAATCCGAAAGTATATCTTTCCGGACGTACAAAAACGAAAACTACTGGTTTGTTCCAAAGATACCCCATTCCACCCCAGTTAGCTGTCATAGTATTGAACTTCTTACTGTTCCCGGCAGTCACAAGCATCCAGTCGGATGCAATCAGTTCAATTAGGTTAATTTCAATATCCGAAGGCTTTATAAGCCGGTATCCTTCTCTTTTCATAAATACATATTTTAAACAGAATTCAAATTCTTTATCACTATAACGAAAGGACTGGTCAGAAAGCGAATAATTCCGCTAAATCAATCTTTTCCTGAATTTTTCATACGAAACTTTCTCCGGTTCAGCACTCCATCCGGATATGATCCCGCCATAAAAGTAGAAAATAATATCAAATACTAATTTACTCAATTTTTCGGCAACCTGATAATGTTTTGTATAATCGTATTCATTTATCAGTTTATATTCACTCTGTTCAAGCTTATACTGACTGTTATCCCTTAATAACTGGTCTGCCAGAGCTTTTGCCAAAGGCTGAAGATCCATTAAGTGCCGGACACATGAACTTATAACTATTAACATAAGCTTTTGTGCAGGCCAGACTTTCACCTTTTCTGTTCATACTCAGCCATTCCGGATGCTCACCAATTATTTTATCCCTGTCGTGCTCCAGGTTAAGTGTCCAGAGCCAGGCATATACCTCAATTCCATATTTCTCTGCAACAGGAATAGCTTTACGATAATCGTCAGGTGTTTGTGCATTCAACATTAAAATTAAGTCGGTTTTAATTATTGAATAATATCAGGAATTTATACGAAACCCTGAAACGATTATTTATACGCTGCATCCACAAACACTTTATACCTTGAAAGTATAGCTGCTCTTTTAGGTTTAAGGGTTTGTGAAAGCATCCCGTTTTCAACCGACCATGTATCGGATATATAGAAACTTTTCTTTATCATTTCATACTCAGAAAGAGTTTTATTAATCTTTGCCACTTCCTTATTCAGCATAGTAACGACATCCTTATTGCCAACCAGTTCTTCATCACTTTCCCCTACTTTTATATTATTTTTTGCACACCATTCACGAAGCTCTTTCATGTTCGGGATTATTATTGCTGAAGCGAATTTCTGGTGTTCCCCAAAAACAATACAATTATCAACAAAAGATGATTCCCGTACTTTGTTTTCAATCATCTGCGGAGCTATATATTTCCCTGATGAAAGCTTGAATATCTCTTTCTTACGGTCGGTTATCATCAGGTATT
>CAZPMM010000160.1:0-5405 GCA_964587405.1 uncultured Rikenellaceae bacterium | reverse complement strand
GTGCCGCCACGGTTGCATTTACTGTTATACCCAGGTATGTACTCGGAGGAAAGGGTTATACGGCTCCCAGTGACCAGTTGACAAAAGGAATAATTGGTGTTGGAGGAATGGGAAGAGGCCATATTGGCTATGAAGGAACCCGTTTGCTTGCAGTCTGTGATGTTGATAAAAATCATCTGGAACGGGCAATTGCCCAGGCCGGTGGTAATATTACAGGTTATCATGATTTCCGTGAACTGATTGTACGGGATGATATTGATATTGTTCATATAGCTACACCACCACACTGGCATGGCATTATGTCAAAAATGGCAGCAGAAGCCGGCAAAGACATATGGTGCGAAAAACCAATGACAAGAACAATTGGTGAAGGGATAAAAGTTGTGGAAGCTGTTCAGAAATACGGAAGGATGTTCCGCCTGAATACATGGTTCAGATTCAAGGATCAGTTTTACGGAATGGGTACTGAGGTGAAACCTGTTAAAAAACTTGTCGATAGCGGTCTTCTTGGCTGGCCTCTTAAAGTAACCGTGAGTGGAATAACCGGATATGACTGGAAGTTTTACTGGAGTGGTTTACATAATCTGAAACCGGAGCCTGTACCGCCTGAACTTGATTATGACTTCTGGCTTGGACCAGCTCCGTATAAACCTTATAATGCCGAAAGGGTACATTCCAAATTCCGTGGATACTGGGATTATGACGGAGGCGGACTGGGTGATATGGGGCAGCATTATCTTGATCCCGTACAATATTTTCTCGGTAAGGATGAAACAGGACCTATTTCAATCGAAATAGATGCTCCGCAACAGCATTATGATGCAGTAGGTTCATGGAGACGGATCACATACACCTATGAGGATGGTTGCCAGATTATCCTTGACGGTGAAAACCGGGATAAAAATGCAGCCTATATTGAAGGTCCTAAAGGTAAGCTCTTTAAAGGATTCAGATCCGATATAAAAGACCTGGATAAGATACTGGCTTCACTGCCCGATCCGGAACCTCAGGTCACAACATTTTCCGAATCAGTTCTCACAAGGAAAAAATTCGCACTGAATGAAGCTAACGGACACAGATCCTGTTCCATTGTTAATCTCGGTGTCATTGCACTCAGACTTGGCCGGAATCTTAAATATGATCCTGTCAAACAGCGTTTTATTGATGACGATGGAGCCAACAGGCTTATTGATCAGCCAATGAGGGATCCCTGGAGAATATAAAATGATAAAATCTGAAAAAATTCAAAAAATAAAAATTATGAAGATCAAAAATATATTCCTTACATGTATATCACTTCTTCTGATATATTCTCTATCCTTTGCACAGGACAGGAGAACTCTCGAAACAAAAGTAGCTGATTTGCTGGCACAGTTCCCGGCCACCAGTCTTTCCTATACCGACAAGTTGATGGAAGATATGCTGGCCCTAGGGGAAGCAGGTCTGAATCAGATCTGCGACCAGATCATTCCTGCAGGTACAGGTGATGATACAAATGCAAGATATGCTGTTGAAACATTCTCAAGATTTCTTTCTTCAAAAGGAAGAGAAGCAGGAAGAGAATTGTGGGAGAAGATTTGTATATCATATTCTTCCAGAAAAACGGATCCCGGTGTAAGAGATTTCTTTCTCAAGCAGCTTCAGCTTATCGGAAATGAAGAGGCTGCCAATGCCCTTAAAGCTTATATTACTGATAAAAATAACTCTACATCTGCTATATCAGTCATTGCTGCGATAGGTGGAAGAACTGCAGAGCAGATACTTGCTGAATCTCTTAAAGACAGGAGTCTTCAATGTGCAGCAGCGGCAATGAATGCACTTGCTGCAATGGGATCAAAAGCAGCTGTCAGTGATTATATATACTGGTCGACTGTTGAAAACACAAATACCAGGGCTTCAGCATACAATGCTCTTGCTATGAGCGGAGCACCTGAAGCATATTCTGTACTCCTTAAAGCAGCAAGAAGCTATGGATATCGCTGGGAAAGAACTGGTGCTTCCGCCGCACTTATAAACTATGCCAACACCGTAGGACTGGCAGGTAACATAAAAACCATGGATAAGATATGTAAAATGCTTATTAAAAAGTGTAACGACAAACTTACTTTCCATAATAAAGCAGCAGCATTAAAGACTTATGTCAGTTTTCATGGAATTGATGCTTTTCCCGATATTCTTAAAGCAGCCGGACATCCTGATCTGAAATACAGGAATGCTGCCATTGCTCTTACAGGAATGATCAGCGGAAGCGAGATTGTAAATAAATGGATAGAATATTTCCCCAAAGCTATTCCCCAGGCAAAACCTGAAATTATCAGAATGCTGGGCAACAGAGGAGATGAACAGGCTCTGGAACTTATCAATTCATCGCTTGATAATCCTGATGCTGAAGTGAGAGTAGCTGCAGCTGAGGCACTTGCAGTTATCAGTGGCAGCAAGGCTGTACCTTCACTTATTGATTATATGATGAAAAACAGTTCACCTTCCGATCAGAAAGCGGCAGTATCCGCGCTTAAAAGTGTATCAGGAGACAGAGAAGTTTCTGGTCTTAAGGAAGTACTTAAGAACGGATCATCTGCTGCCCGGGTAAGTGCTATCGGACTGATGGCATGGAACAGGGGAAATGAATATTTTAATGAGATATTACCTTATGCATCATCTGCTGATAAGGATGTCAGGGATGCAGCCTTTAAAGCATTACCCAATCTGGCAGATCAGCAGGATCAGGAAGCATTGATAAACCTTCTTAATACTGCCGGGAATACTGCTTATGTTACTGAAATACAGCAGGCACTTGCCGTTGCTGCAAATAAAACTGCTGACCGTACAAAAAGATCGGCACAGATATTGAAAGCAATGGATGGGAGGATTGATAAAAAGCTTCTTATCCCTGTACTTGCAAAAACAGGGGGAAGGGAAGCACTTGAAACTGTTTTGAAAGAATTTGAAAACGGTAATCCCGAAATGCGTCAGACATGTTTCAAGGCGCTTTCTTCCTGGTCAGATTATTCAGCATCTTCGGCTTTGTTTGAAATATGTGCTTCCGGGAACAAAACTTATGAAGCACCGGCTTTTGAAGGATATATCAGACAGATCAGGGATGCTTCTATCCCAGATGAACAGAAATTGCTGCTTTTCCGCAAAATAATGCCTTATGCTTTATCTTCGGAACGTAAAAACCAGGTACTTACAGAACTGGGAAAACTCAAAACATGGCAGACACTTTTCTTTGTGGCAGGATACCTGGATGATCCGGCAACATCAGCAACCGCTGCAAAATCGATAATGTTTATTGCACTTCCTACTGTAGGCCAGAAAGCCGGGATGTATGGTACTAATGTGAGACAGATACTGACAAAGGCAATGTCGAAACTTGCCGGCCAGGAAAGTGAATACGACAGGGAGATGATAAATAAATATTTGGAATCAATGACTTCTGATGAAGGTTTTGTGCCCATGTTTAACGGTAAGGATCTTACAGGATGGCAGGGACTGGTTGAAAATCCGGTTACACGTGCAAAAATGAAACCTTCAGAACTTGCCAGAAAACAGGCTGAAGCCGATAAAAAAGTTCCCCTGAACTGGAGTGTTAAAGACGGATGTATATGGTTTAACGGACGTGGAGACAATTTATGCTCGGTTAAGTTATATGCAGATTTTGAAATGCTGGTCGACTGGAAAATATCAAAAGAAGGTGACAGCGGAATCTACCTGAGGGGTACTCCGCAAGTACAGATATGGGATACATCAAGAGTATCAGTGGGAGCACAGGTGGGGTCAGGCGGATTATATAACAATAAGACCCATCCTTCAAAACCTCTGAAAGTCGCCGACAATCCTGTAGGTGACTGGAATACTTTCAGAATAATAATGATTGGGGAAAAAGTATCTGTATGGCTGAACGGAGAACTTGTGGTGGATAATGTGACAATGGAAAATTACTGGAACCGCGAAATACCAATCTTTCCGACCGGACCGATAGAACTTCAGGCTCATGGTACTGATCTTGCATTCCGTGATATTTATGTGCGTGAAATAAATGAAAAGGAATATAACCTTACTCCTGAAGAGAAATCAGAGGGTTTTGTGGCTCTTTTTAACGGAAAAAATCTCGATAACTGGATAGGTAACAAGGATTCCTATGTAGCTGAGGAAGGAATGATAGTTATCAGACCGGATAAAGGAAGTGGCGGTAATCTTTATACAGAAAAAGAATATAGTGATTTTATTTTCCGCTTTGAATTCCTCCTTACTCCGGGAGCTAACAACGGTCTGGGCATAAGGACTCCTCTCTCCGGAGATGCTGCATACGTTGGAATGGAGCTTCAGATAATTGATAACACAGCTCCTATCTATGCAAATCTTAAACCTTATCAGTACCATGGATCGGTTTATGGTGTAATACCCGCGAAGAAAGGATACCTCAATCCGGTTGGAGAATGGAATTACCAGGAAGTAATTGTTCAGGGTACATCTGTTAAAGTTATTCTTAACGGTACAACAATTGTCGATGGTGATATTGCCGGACCACGTGATAGTGGAACAATGGATAACAGAGAACACCCGGGTTTAAAAAATAAATCCGGCCACATAGGTTTCCTGGGGCATGGTTCTGTAGTAAATTTCCGGAATATAAGAATAAAAGACCTGTCCAAATAAATCTTTGTCCTGCGTGTCTTTGTAGTACTTTGGATATCTTTCGATAAGACCGGGACTGGTCATGTAAGTTCTTCAATTTGATTAGTTAACATGGAACTCAATAGAGATTTATTCTTAATCAATTTTGAACGATGAAGCAGTACATATTAATCCTTTTAATGCTAATCATTTTTACAGCCTGCCGGCAGGCTGAAGTGCCGGTTCCTTTCGGACCGGTGCCATCGGACCGGCAGATAGCCTGGCATGAACTGGAATATTATATGTTTATACATTTTACCGTAAATACTTTCACAGGTAAAGAATGGGGATACGGTGATGAAAAGGAGTCGGTTTTTAATCCTTCTGCAATGGATTGCCGCCAGTGGGCAAGAGTGGCAAAGGATGCAGGCATGAAAGGGATTATAATCACTGCCAAGCATCATGATGGCTTTTGTCTCTGGCCATCGGAATTCACTGAACACTCTGTAAAAAAATCGGTATGGAGAAACGGTAACGGGGATGTATTGAGAGATCTCAGGACTGCATGTGATGAATTCGGATTGAAAATGGGTGTTTATCTATCTCCCTGGGACAGGAACAGTGCCGTATATGGTACACCTGAATATCTTGTTTATTACAGGAATCAGTTAAGAGAACTGCTTACTAACTACGGTGATATTTTTGAAGTATGGTTCGATGGAGCTAACGGTGGAGATGGTTACTACGGAGGAGCAAGGGAGACACGCAGAATTGACAACAAAACATAT
>CAZPMM010000159.1:0-5408 GCA_964587405.1 uncultured Rikenellaceae bacterium | reverse complement strand
GGATCCGCCTTGAACTTATGAAGCGGACCTGGCCAGCCCTGTTTCTGAATTGCAAACAAATAGCATTTATGCTGGGTTCTAAACTGACCGCCAAGATCAAGATAATGCAGAAACGCATCACGCTCGTATCCCACATTAATGAAAGCAGCATTAAGGCCGGGCATTATCTTCTTAACCTTACCCAGGTAAATGTCCCCGACCGAAAAACGGATTTTCCGTTTTTCCTTGTCTAATTCTGTAAGTTGCTTATCCTCAAGTAATGCGATCGAGACCTCAGAATCACTTACATCAATGATCAGATCTTTGTTTCCCACTTAAAATCAGAACTATTATATCATAACCACACCCACATCTATATACAAGAAACCTAAAGATCGTCTGACCTTTAGGTTTTTAGTATATCAAATCTAAAACCACCCGGCGATCTGCTACTTCTTCTTATGTCTGTTCTTCCTCAAACGCTTTTTACGCTTGTGGGTGGCCATCTTATGTCTCTTTCTTTTTTTACCGCTTGGCATACAAGGAATTATTTCTTAACGTGTGTTTTTACTTTATTAATAAATGATTTGGCCGGCTTGAAGGCAGGTATATTGTGTGCCGGGATTATAATAGTAGTATTCTTAGAAATATTTCTGGCTGTTTTCTTCGCTCTCTTCTTCACTATGAAGCTACCGAAACCCCTCAGATATACATTATTACCATTGATCATCGAATGTTTTATAGTTTCCATCAAGGCTTCAACTGTTTTTTGCACAGTTACCTTTTCAATACCAGTGTTCTTGGCAATTTCATTAACAATGTCTGCTTTAGTCATTTTGTGTGATGTTTAAATTCAACAAATTATTTTGATTATTCGATTTTTCCAATGCTGCAAATATAAAAATATTATTTATTTAAAGCCAAAGAGTTAATTAATAATTTTTCTCTTCCTTTTTTTTATTAATGCCTTAATTCCAATGAAATAGATTATAATTTCTAAAAAGAACCATATAAAGGCATTAAACTACCAATAAGTGAAGATACATTATTAACAAATATAATATACTGATTTTGTGGAATATTTCCATTAAATATATACATACTTGTTATAAGAGGTTTTTTTCTTAAATTTACAGTTACGTGCCGGATTTATAATTAACTACATAACTAAATGTCAATCAATAAAGTAATATTAGTGGGGAATGTCGGTAAAGACCCTGTCGTAAGATATTTTGACAAAGGTGTTGTAAAAACAACATTTCCGCTGGCAACAAGTGAAATCTATACAAACCAGCAGGGAGAGACAATTACATCGACTGAATGGCATAATATAGTTTTATGGCGTGCTCTTGCCGAGGTTGCTGAAAAAACTGTCAGAAAAGGTACACAATTATATATTGTAGGCAGAATAAAAACCCGGTCCTATGTTGACAAGGACGGAAATAACAAGTATATTACCGAAATCCTTGCAGATACGATGCTTGTCCTTGAGAAAAAACAGCAGGGAACATGGCAGCAATCAGCAGGATTAAAGAACGATACAGGCGAAAGAAAGGCAGAGGTCTCTGAAACAGGCGAACCGGCTGTTCCATATCAGTCAACCAGTGGATATCAGGGAAACAGTAATAATCCTTATGCCGACGAATCAATTTCCGGAGAGACACCGTTCAATGATCCCGTTTCGGGCCAAAATGAGGATGATTTGCCTTTCTAATTTGTTTTATAAAAAGTGATTAGTTTGGAAACCGCATTCGCGTTAACTATTTCTTTGTTCATGATGGAGTTGCCGGCTTCTTTTACCTTGGGCAAAATGATTACCGGCTTCACAGTACTACTAATACTCCTGGTAATTTCCACCCTCATTTCAGCATCAGGCAAAGGATATTCAACAAATGAGCACACCCAGGCAGAAAAACTCAGGAACAGCAAAAAGAATTCAAGTAACATGCTCCGTCTCTGCAGTTCACCCGAAAGGATACCGGGCATAATTTGCATAAGTTCCTGTATTATTAATATAATTATTACTCTGCTTTCCTTCTGGCTCGGATCACTTATTATAGATATGACCTCATGCACTTTTGTTTGCTACCTGATCGAAGGACTTGTCATACTACTGCTAATACTGTTATTCAGTTATATATTACCCTGGTTGCTTAAACCAGAAACCTGTTATTCAATTGCATTATTCATGGCAGGCCCGGTTATAGTCCTCGAAAAAATACTGAAACCATTGATTTCCATTTCTGCTTTCTCTACCACAGAATTGAAAAAAAGATCCGGCGCATTCCGCCCAGGGATGAGCCTGAACGAGATCTCCGATGTCCTCGAACAAACATCTGACAATCTGAATGAAGATGAAAAGATCCTGGAAGGAATAGTGAATTTCGGGAATACAAATGTCAGTACAATAATGTGCCCGAGGATTGACGTTACTGCAATCAATATCAGGTCAGACTTCAATCATGTGATCCAGATTATCATAAGTTCCGGATTCTCAAGGATTCCCGTTTACTCAGAAACATTCGACAATGTAAAGGGAATACTGTATGCCAAGGATATACTTCCTTTCATGAGCAACCCCAGCGATTATAAATGGCAGTCACTCCTCAGGGAACCATATTTTGTCCCGGAATCCAAAAGGATCAATGATCTCCTGAAAGAATTCCAGATCAAAAAGATACATATGGCGGTAGTTATTGATGAATACGGTGGTACTTCAGGGATAGTAACCCTGGAGGATATACTTGAAGAAATAGTCGGAGAAATAACCGACGAGAGCGATGAGGATGAAGTACCTTACCGTAAAATTGATGAAAAAACATATGTTTTTGAAGGAAGAATACTGTTGAATGACATCATTAAGATCCTTAACCTGAACAATGATCCTTTTGCCGATGCCAGAGGTGAATCGGAAACACTCGCCGGCCTCATCCTTGAAATAACCGGTGAAATACCTGTTCAAAATCAGACCATTAATTTTAAAAATTTCATTTTCAACATAGAATCAGCCGATAAAAGACGAATTAAGGAAATACGTGTTGAAATTATTACAGACAATGACAAGACTGCAAATAAATAAGCTTCTGATATTATTATTTATTATAGCAATAATAATAAGTTCATGCCGCGATGTAGCTGTACCAAAGCCCCTGGGTTATTACAGGATAGACCTTCCTGCACATGATTATATTAAGCTTAATGATAGTCTTGCAAATGCCCACAATCTGCCCATTTCATTCGAATACCCTTCTTATGGGAAATTATCATTTGAACAGGACAATTATTCTGGTCCGGGATGGTTCAATATCAGCTTCCCTCACTATAAAGCAAAAATATACCTTACATATCTTGGTATAAAAAACGACCTGGAAGAATTAATGGAACAGACATATAAATTAAATGTCAAAAATCACATAATAAAAGCTGATGCAATAAATGAACAGATAATAAGCGATCCGCAAAAGAATATATACGGGATCCTGTATGATCTCAAAGGAAATACTGCAACCGCAGTCCAATTTTTTATGACTGACAGTATAAAACATTACCTGAGAGGATCACTGTATTTTTCATCTGCCCCGAACGCAGATTCACTTGCACCGGTAATAGGATTTTTCAGGGATGATATAATTCATCTAATCAATACCCTGGAATGGAAAAATAAATAATTTCTGCTTGCTGATGGGTTGTATCACGAAACATTATCTTAATGAATCTACCATACTGGGTGTATGGAAGATTGAAGAAGATATTAAAACCCTTATGGGAATGGTGGAACTGGACGAAGAAGACAGGAAAAAATACCGGGTTTTTAAAAGCACCTCCAGAAGACTTGAGTTCCTAAGTGTAAGAGCATTACTGTCAGAACTGCTGGGCAAAGAAGCAAGGATAGTATATAATAAGAATAACAAGCCATTTTTGAAAGATGGTTCAAGATTCATAAGCATTACTCATTCACATAAGCTTACGGCAATTATCTGCAGCACAAATGAGAAAGTAGGAATAGACCTTGAATACATGAGAGCAAATATCGGTTCAATAGCTTTCAAATTTCTTAACATGCGTGAAAAAGTGACAAGGAACACGGAACAGAAGAAATATCATCTTTATATTCACTGGTGTGCCAAGGAATCACTGTATAAAATATTTGATAAGGAAGAAATAAGCTTCAGGAACAATATTACCATTCATCCTTTTGAAGTAAAAGAATCGGGAGAAATCATAGGAAATGTACACACAAAAAAGATTAATGAATCTTTTGAACTCTATTATTCCAGATACGATAATTATGCAATTGTATGGACAAAAAAGAATTATGAAAAAAATAAACTTTCCGGGGAAAGTCAGCCTAGCGTTACTTCTCGACCCCGATAAAACAAATGATGATGAACTTGATGAAATACTCCGTATAGCTGAAAAATACAGGGTCGATTTCATAATGACAGGCGGCAGTATTACTTTCAGAAGCATTGATAATCTGATATATGCTATTAAAAAAACATGCAATATCCCTGTTATTCTTTTTCCAGGGAATCTTCTTCAGCTAAGCCGTGAGGCAGATAAAATTCTTCTTCTTTCACTTATTTCCGGCAGAAATCCGGAATTACTTATAGGTAACCATGTTATAGCCGCACCCTACCTGAAAAGCCAGAAAGAAAAACTGGTATCGACAGGATATATTCTCATCGGAAGCGGATCGAAAACATCAGTTGAATATATAAGCCAGACTGAAGCAATACCTTTTGACAAACCGGATATCGCTGTTGCAACTGCAATGGCAGGAGAGATGCTGGGACTCAGTATGATCTACCTTGAAGCAGGTAGTGGTGCACTCAATCCCGTTCCGGTCTCACTAATCAGATCTGTTAAGGAGAATATTTCGGTACCTCTTGCAGTAGGTGGCGGAATAAAAAGCAAAAATGATGTTACCGATACCTATAAATCCGGAGCAGATCTCATTGTTCTTGGAAACGGTTGCGAAAGAAATCCCGATCTGCTCGCGGATGCATGTTTGGCAAGGGACAGTATCAGAAAACTATCTGAATAGCTCGTACATAGGTTCCCCCGTACATGCATTGGGATAAGGTATCCGGCAAAGAGATGACAAAGTAACGGCAATATCCGACATGTTCACCTTTCGCGATACAGTCTGCCTGTTGATAGCCCAGCCATACCAGATAAGAGGTACGTGTGAATCATATTCATAAGGCGAAGAATAATCTGTTACATATTCATCATGTTTTTCAACCCATCCCGGATTGAGGGTAACAATAACATCTCCTGATCGCTGTGGATTGAAATTATTAATTATTTTTTTCAGATTACCAATACCGAAATCATTCGACCCGTAAGCAGAATATGGATAAGCCGATGAAACACCTGTAAACTGAACTAGAAACCTGGCGACTTTTTCCTGGGCTTCACCAAGA
>CAZPMM010000158.1:1832-5423 GCA_964587405.1 uncultured Rikenellaceae bacterium | reverse complement strand
CCGGGAACGGGCTTCTTGGCATGGGTAATATAGTAGCGGTAACCAAGCCCGAATCCGCCAAGACTGACATCTTTACCTAGCAGTTTGAACATGTATTGCCCCCTTATCAGAATTGATGAACTAGGGCTGACAACTCTCTCATATGTGGCATTGAAACTGCCAAATGCGAGGGCCAGAGGATTAGTTTTGATTACATTGCTCTGTGCATTCAAACTAAATGCAAGAACAGCGAAGGCTAATGAAAAGATCAGTTTTTTCATGTTGTTAAAGAATTTGTCCTGTTTTGAATAAAACGATAAGTATATACAAAAATTGTTGATAGATCAAAAACCCTAACAGTCAATTGGTTCGCTTTGTTCATCAATGGGACCTGATCCGGGCAGCTTTCCCCCGTCATACCATGCCGCAAACTGGCCATTGGTGATTCCCCGCTGTGACATCTCAAATATGATATAATAACCCTCTTTCCGGGCGTAGACATGTGCCTGCTGCAGCGGTTGCCTGTAGTGAATATGAACCTGGTAATCACGGTTTTAACCTCTTCTGTTTTCGTCATTGGGACACTCTGGTTGATTTTACAGGATCTTATCCACGAGTTTTTGCTCTTACGTTTTACTTCCGAAAGAAAATATTGTTGCATTATTTTACAACAATTTTTGGTTTCTGGTCTTCCGTTTTACTCCCGAAAGCTAGCCTGAAACAGTGAGACCTGTTCTTCCGGGAGTGAAATATCTGCTATATGAGTGATTTCTCCTTACATGTTGTTTCTTCGCTCACTTGCCGTAAATTGTTATACCTGTATGACAGGATATAATTAAAAAGTGGTGCCGGGGTATACCTTCAGAGCTTCTTTGAGGACTTTTATGGCATTCTTCAGATCGTCAATATTAAGTACAAAAGCAATCCTTACTTCTTTTTTACCAAGTCCGGGTGTGGAGTAGAATCCTGACCCCGGAGCAACCATTACAGTCTGCTTGTTATATTCAAATTTCTCAAGGAGCCATTGCGCAAATCTGTCGGTATCATCAACCGGAAGTTTTGCCATAGTGTAAAATGCACCTTTCGGACTGGGGCAATGGACTCCGGGGACGCTGTTAAGGGCATTGACTATGAAGTTGCGACGGGCAGTGTATTCCCTGTTGATCTCAAGGAAATAATTAAGAGGCGTATCTATCGAAGCTTCTGCTGCTATCTGACCAAGCCCTGGAGGTGAAAGCCTGGCCTGACCATACTTGAGTGCAGTAGAAATAACTTCCTTATTCCTGGTGACAAGCGCACCGATACGGATACCACACTCACTGTACCGCTTGGAAACAGAATCAATCAGGATCACATTGTTCTCTATGCCATTGATGTTCATTGCAGAATGGAATTCAGCACCATCATAGCAATATTCACGGTATGCTTCATCGGAGAAAAGAAAAAGATCGTGTTTTTTTACTACATCTCTTATTTGAGAAAGTTCTTCTTTGGAATAAAGATATCCTGTCGGATTATTTGGATTACAAAGGAGGATGGCTTTGGTTTTATCCGTTATCTTTTTCTCTATTTCCGAAATTGGAGGCAAAGCAAAATCATTTTCGATCCGTGATGTTACTGAAACTATCCTAACCCCCGCAGAAGCTGCAAAACCATTATAATTTGCATAAAAAGGTTCAGGAATTATTATCTCTTCACCATGATCGACACATGTATTCAAAGCAAAAAGAACTGCCTCGGACGCGCCTGTTGTGATAAGCATTTCGTTATGATCAATATCTATCCCGTTTTTCCTGTAAAAGTCTGCCAGTTTGCGCCGGTAAGATTCATACCCTGCTGAATGACTGTATTCCAGCACTTTCTTGTCCAGGTTTCTTATGGCTTTGAACGCAGTATCCGGAGTTTGTATATCGGTCTGACCGATGTTGAGATAATAGACCTTTATTCCTTTTTTTAATGCTTCCTCGGCAAAAGGATACAGCTTTCTAATTGGTGAAGCAGGTGCACTTTTCCCTCTCTGTGAAATTAACGGCATATTTCTAATAGCTATATATGCTTAATAAATCGAGGCACAAAAATAAAAAATATTAAATATCTACATGAAAATGCATTAAAATATTTATAAGCCTATGATGATATGTGTTTTTTCTTATCAGCTGAATTATTTTGCTCCGGATAACAGACCTTTTGAACAGAAATATTACGTTATTATTAAAATATCAAATTCATTTTTAAATGCAACTGCCGGCCTTACTGCTGCTTTTTGCGGGGTGATAATCCATAACAGATTGCTTATAGCCTGCGGTGTTGCGGTTGCTGCATCGGGGTCGATCCTGACCCATGTGATGTGGTTCTGAGAATTGACATGTTCAGATGTGAGGTCTGGAGCACACTGATGATTTAATTTTTCCGGTATTTCAGATTGCTAAACCCTAATAATCAGGGATGTCATTTATTATTTGATTACAGAAAAAGATAATGTTCCCATTTATCAGGAGGTGCCTTTCAGGTAAACTTTCAATGAATCGGATGAATTTTTTACTTTTGCATTTTTATTTATGAATTTTATTATCAGAGGAAAAAATGGATATTCCTTCAAAGTATGAACCAGGAAAAGCTGAAGACAAATGGTACAGCTACTGGATGGAGCACGGGTTTTTCCGAAGCATTCCTGACGAAAGAGAACCTTATACCATTGTAATACCGCCTCCCAATGTTACCGGAGTGCTTCATATGGGGCACATGCTTAACAACACTATTCAGGATGTCCTGATACGAAGGGCAAGGATGTTGGGGAAAAATGCATGCTGGGTTCCCGGTACAGATCATGCATCTATTGCTACCGAGGCAAAGGTGGTTGCGATGCTGAGGAGCAGGGGCATAGAGAAAAGGTGTCTTCAGAGGGAAGAATTTCTCGAATATGCCTGGGACTGGACACATAAACACGGTGGTATCATTCTTGAGCAGCTGAAAAAGCTGGGAGCTTCATGCGACTGGGACAGGAACCTTTTCACAATGGATGAAAAGAGATATAAATCGGTAATAAAAGTCTTTGTTGATCTGTACAATAAGGGACATATTTATCGGGGTGTAAGGATGGTGAACTGGGATCCGCAGGCACAGACCGCTGTATCTGACGAAGAGGTGTATTTTACAGAAGAACAATCGAAGCTTTATTATGTTAAGTACAAAGTAGTTGGCAGGAATGATTATGTGATTATTGCCACAACGCGTCCCGAAACGATTCTTGGCGATACAGCTGTCTGTGCAAATCCTGCAGACCAGCGCTATCAGCATCTCAGAGGACAGAAGGTAATTGTACCTATGGTAAACCGGGAAGTTCCGTTTATTTTTGACGAATATGTCGACATGGATTTCGGCACAGGCTGTCTCAAAATAACACCGGCTCATGACATTAATGACTATGAAATAGGGTTGAAGCACAAGCTTCCTACAGTTGATATCTTCAATGATGACGGGACTCTGAGCAATGTAGCAGGATTGTTTGTGGGGACAGACAGGTTTGTAGCCAGGGATCTTGCAGAGCAGGAACTTAAGAAAAGAGATTGTCTTGTAAAATGCGTTGCTAATGCACATCTTCCTACTCAATAC
>CAZPMM010000158.1:0-1822 GCA_964587405.1 uncultured Rikenellaceae bacterium | reverse complement strand
AAAAGTTCTTCCATATGATAATAAGGTAGGCCGTTCGGAAAGGACACATGCGGTAATAGAGCCCAAGCTTTCGACACAATGGTTTCTTAAGATGAAAAATATTGCCAGGCCTGCACTAAATGCCGTTGTAAATGGTGATATACAACTTCATCCTGTAAAATTCAAAAACCTTTATCGCCACTGGATGGAGAACGTACATGACTGGTGTATCAGCAGGCAACTCTGGTGGGGACACAGGATACCGGCCTGGTATTACAATGATGGTGAAGTGGTTGTGGCGCTGAATGAGGAAGATGCTCTTGAACAGGCGCGCTGTAAAAGTGGGAATGAAACTCTCCAGGCTATGGATCTCAGACAGGATGAGGATGTCCTTGATACCTGGTTTTCATCATGGTTATGGCCTGTTACATCATTCGACGGCATAAACCTTCCGGATAATCCCGATCTCAAATATTATTATCCTACCAATGATCTTATTACGGCTCCGGAGATTCTCTTCTTCTGGGTTGCAAGGATGATAATGGCGGGCTATGAATACAGAGGTGACAAGCCTTTTCGTAATGTTTATCTTACAGGTCTTGTCCGTGACCAGCAAAGAAGGAAGATGTCAAAATCTCTCGGTAATTCACCCGAACCACTTGAGCTTATCTCAAAATACGGTGCTGACGGTGTAAGAGTCGGAATGTTGCTCTGTTCTCCGGCGGGGAATGATTTGCTTTACGATGATTCATTACCCGAGCAGGGCAGAAACTTTGCAAACAAAAT
Source organism: uncultured Rikenellaceae bacterium (assembly GCA_964587405.1). Taxonomy (GTDB): domain Bacteria; phylum Bacteroidota; class Bacteroidia; order Bacteroidales; family VadinHA17; genus LD21. The sequence goes on along the minus strand of CAZPMM010000158.1, from coordinate 1,057 downwards.
CTGGAATGCCTTCCGCCTGGTAAAAAGCTGGAATGTAAGTACTGATATATCTCAACCTGCATCATCAGCCATGGCTGTGAAATGGATGAGAGAAGCTCTCAAAAAAGGTATATCAGGAATTGATACGGATTTCAGAAGATTCAGGATATCAGAAGCTCTTATGGCAGTATACAAACTGTTCTGGGACGATTTTTCAGGCTGGTATCTCGAAATAATAAAACCGGATTACAAGAAACCTGTTGATAAGGATACCCTGGATGCAACAATAACTTTCTTTGATACACTGCTTAGGCTCATTCATCCTTTTATGCCCTTTATAACAGAGGAAATCTGGCAGCTTCTTGCAGAAAGAAAAGAGGGGGAAAGCATTATGGTAAGCCGCATGCCCGAACCAACAAAATATAATAAGGAACTGATCTCGCGATTTGATAATGTAAAAGAGACTGTAACCGCGATCCGTTCATTAAGAAAGGAGAAAAAAATACCTAATAAAGAAAAAATAGTTCTTTATGTAAGATCAGTGCAGGAAACTCATGATGATGAATTTAATCCCGTGATTGCCAGAATATGTAATCTTTCAGATATCATTAAAGTGGATAAAAAACAGGAGAGGGCAGCATCTTTTCTGACAGGTACAACTGAGTATTATGTTCCACTTGGGGATAACCTGAATGTTGAGGATGAAATAAAGAAGATAAATGCTGATCTTATTTATTACAGGGGATTTCTTGAATCGGTAATGAAGAAGCTTGATAACGGACGTTTTGTTCAGAATGTACCTGCATCTGTTTTGGAAAATGAGAGGAAAAAGAGATCTGATGCCGAGCAGAAGATAAGATCTCTTGAGGAGAGATTAAAGGAACTTGATTGATCAGATCAGGGGCTTAGTTTTCTTATAAAATAGTTTTCTTCAACCTTTATAACTTCCCAGTCGCTATTTATCAAAAGGTGCCAGCCTTCACCTTCAATTCTGTTTCTGCCGGTTTCAAAACCTTTTGCAGTTACACGAAGGAATTTAAGGTTGGCCGACACCAGGCATCCTCCTTTGTCAACTGTA
>CAZPMM010000157.1:0-5452 GCA_964587405.1 uncultured Rikenellaceae bacterium | reverse complement strand
CGGAGAGAGTGAGAGCTGAATATAACCGTCTGAATGCGGTTTTGAGGGAACTTAACATGGATTATATGGCATTGCAGATGGAATATGATAAGGACCGTATCTTTTACCCCGATGCAAATTCAACATTAAGAGTTGCTTATGGAACTGTTCAGGGTTATCATTCAAAGGATGCTGTTTATTTCAGACATTATACTACCCTGAAGGGTATTATAGAAAAAGATAATCCGGATATCTTCGATTATAATGTTCCGGATAAGCTGAAAGAGCTTTATGAAGCTGGTGATTTTGGAAAGTATTCAGTGAACGGTGAGATGCCGGTATGTTTTATAGCAAATAATCATACTACAGGAGGTAACTCAGGCAGCCCGGTTATCAATGCCAAAGGTCATCTTATTGGTGTGAATTTCGATCGTGCCTGGGAGGGTGTGGCTAGCGATATGGCATTCAATCCGGAACAAAGCAGGAATATAAGCCTGGATATAAGATTCGCACTGTTCATAATAGATAAATTCGCCGGTGCGGGATACCTCCTTGACGAAATGAACATCATTGAATAATCTTTTTGTTCCCTGGTAAATTATTACAAAAAATGCGGGCTTATTATTACTATGATCATATATCTGCCCGCAATTAATGATTTATTTGATTGTTATGTTATTAATCCTGTTCTTCCGGATTAATAACTCATTACCAAAGCTGTGTTAAAGGAATTACTTTAAAGCTTTTATTCTGTTTAATTTATCAGTAAATTTCTGAACAACAGCTTCCTGATCGTTTATCAACATCCTTATCCTCTCCTGGAAGTTGTCATTTTTGGGGATAGCCCTGTTTGCATGATTAATTTTATTCTCAGCTTTACTTATTTTGTTCTCAGCTTTTTTAACCGATTTTGTTGCCTTTTTTTTCTGCTTCTCGAGGTCTTTGATATATTTGGCTTTTTCATCCTTAACTTCTCCGGATTCCATTGTGATATATTCCGCATTATGTTCAATAATTGCAGCAGAAAGTGAGGTAAGCTTATTGTTGAGAACTATAATTTTATCCTTCTCCGCAGAAATCTGTTTATTACTTGAACGGATATCTTTTTCCATTCCCGACTGATCCCTTTCAAGAGAACTTAACTCTTTTTCCAGGTCTTTAAGCTTGTTTTGCTCGGCTTTAAGTTGTTCATTAGCCAGACTCACATATTGTTCCTTAGCAAAATCAAACAGGTATGTCTTGGCTTTAGCAAGGTCAGCTTCTCCCGTACTTCTTTCTACATAAACATCTTTCTTAAGTTCAAATGCAGCTGTCAGCTTAAGAATTGTGTCCTGGTCAATCAATTCGCTTAAAATGTTGAAAGGATTTTCAAAAACTTTTTTGGAAATAGCTCCAAAAATTGACATTTTGCCTGCATCATCCACAACTTTAGATTTCGTACCCGATTCCTGCAGCTTGATCCAGTTTTTCTGAGTTGTTTCATATTTGACTTCAGGGATCAAAACCGAAACTGCCGGATATCTGTTAGATCCAACTTTGAGGCTGTCTTCCTGTATCAATATGGGTTTCTGTGCATTGATAGAAGTATAAGCGAACACAGCACCTAAAATGAGTAAAATTCTTATTTTCATCATAATATAATTTTGATTTTAAATGTATGATAGCCTAGCCTGTCCCGCCTAAGTGGGAGAACCGCACATGATTGAAAATTACATTCATCACGTGTTTGCGTTTGAATTCAATCATGTGGGTTTCATCTTTAATGATTTTGGTTTCTCAGGGTTTTAGAGGGTTTAAATATATAATAAATGATATAATTTTCCAAGTTTTTATATAGCTTATTTTTCCCATAAACTGTTATCCTACGGAAAGATTAATCAGTAGTTTAGCATTATTGATTAAGCTTTAATTTTAATAGTTTTTAATTTATGATTCCTGAATGATTTTTTACCCTGCCTGACAGAAGCCGGGAACAAAACTTTGTCTAAGAACACAGAGGGGACAATAAATTATAAAATGTATTTACCAGTCAGATTAGTTTGTTATAATGTAATAATGGATTATTAATTATTATAATTAAAACTACGAAAATTTTTGATAATTGTGAATAAATATACATATTTGCTTCAAGATTTAAAATATATATTATCTTTAGAATTTAATTGGATATTTATGATATTTCAGGCGGAAACAATAGAGATTTCATGTGCATCCGACATGTTACTGACAGAAGAGATGATTGATTTCATCAAGACAAGATATACGAAGTTACTGGCAAATGAGCTTAATCTTTTTAAAGTATCTGCCCCGGTGGTGGTACCTGACGGAACGGGAATAAATGATGATCTGAGCGGAGTAGAACAGCCTATTAGTTTTTCAATAAAGTCGCTAAATGGTCAGAAAGCCTCTATAATTCAGTCATTGGCAAAGTGGAAGAGGATACGGCTCAGATATTATAACATTGAACCGGGGAAAGGAATACTGACAGATATGAGGGCGCTCAGACCAAGTGAGACACTTTCACCGATACATTCGGTATATGTTGATCAGTGGGACTGGGAAAAGAGCATAAGACCGGAAGAAAGAACCCTGAAATTTCTTAAATCGACAGTCGAATCAATTTATGTGACTATCAGGAAGATTGAGAAAGAATTATATGAAAAATTCCCGGTGCTGACACCTCAGTTACCTGAAAGAATTACATTTCTTCATTCACAGGAACTCCTGGATATGTTCCCGGGTTCTAGTCCAAAGCAAAGGGAAAAAGAAGCAGCCAAGAAATATGGTGCAGTATTTATTGTTGGTATCGGAAATAATCTCAGTGACGGAGAGCCTCATGATGTAAGGGCTCCCGATTATGATGACTGGAGCACTCTGAACGATGATGGTTATTACGGATTGAATGGCGATATAATTTTCTGGAATCCGGCTCTGAATAATGCATTTGAGATCTCATCAATGGGTATAAGGGTTGACAGGAAGTCCATGATAAAACAGCTTGAATTAACTGACTGCCAGGACCGGAAAGAACTGTTTTTTCATAAATTATTATTGAATGATCTGCTTCCCCTGAGTATTGGTGGAGGGATAGGGCAATCAAGGTTATGTATGTTCCTTCTAAAAAAACTCCACATCGGAGAAGTACAATCAAGTATCTGGCCAAATGATGTCATGAAACAATATGAAGGCAGGAATGTGAAACTGCTCTGAGACATTTTTTCGCATTATTTGGGAACATGGTAAAAAATCCGGAGGAATCCGGATTTCTTTTTATTTGAATGGCTCTTCTGACTAAAATGATTACCTTTCCAGATGATTTTTTGATAAGATGAAGATGAAACCCACATGATTGAATTCAAACGCAAATACGTATGTATATAATTTTTAATCATGTGCGGTTCTCCCGCTTGAGCGGGACAGGCATCATACCATTAAAATCAAAATTATATTATGATGAAAATAGTTGCCGATGATAAAATTCCTTTCCTGAAAGGTGTTCTTGAACCATTTGCCGATGTGATTTATCTGCCTGGTAAAGAGATTGATAATAAGATACTGAAAGATGCTGATGCTCTCATTACCCGTACAAGGACCAGATGTAATGCAGCCCTTCTGAAAAATACCGGATTAAAGTTCATCGGAACTGCAACAATAGGATACGATCATATTGATACAGCTTTCTGTGATACAAACGCTATTACCTGGACAAATGCACCGGGATGCAATTCATCCTCGGTAGGGCAATATATAGCAGCCGCCATTCTCAGGATATCGGGGAAATTCAAATACAAGCTGAAAAATAAAACCTTAGGCATTGTGGGAGTTGGAAATGTCGGCTCAAAAGTCGAAAAACTTGCCCGTACACTTGAAATGAATGTATTGTTGAATGACCCGCCAAGAGAAAGAGCAGAAGGAGAGGGTAAATTTGTCAGTCTTGAACAGGTACTTATGGAATCAGATATTGTCACGGTACATGTTCCTCTTAACCTGACCGGAACGGACTGTACTTTGAATCTTTTCAATGAGAACAGCTTCAGAATGATGAGAAAAGGAACCTGGTTCATTAATACCTCAAGAGGAGAAGTGACTGATACAATTGCTTTGAAGAATGCAATTGATTCAGGAAAACTTATGGGAACAGTAACAGATGTCTGGGAGAAGGAACCGGATATAGATACTGAACTCATGGAAATGGCTTTCATTTCAACACCGCATATTGCCGGTTATTCGACTGATGGCAAGGCAAATGGAACATCAATGATTGTCAATTCATTATGTAAATTCTTCAATTTGCCTCTGACAGACTGGACCCCCGATAATATACCCGATCCCGCTGTTCCGGTAATACTTATAAATTGTACCGGTAAAACAGATGAAGATGTGATGAGAGAAGCTGTCCTGCATACCTATAATATTGACGATGATTCCCTGAAATTAAAACGAAAACCATCAGAATTTGAAAAACAAAGGGGAGATTATCCTCTGAGACGTGAGTTTCCGGCATATACCGTTATACTTAAAGGTGGAACCAGAAACACCAGAATGATGCTCAGGAACCTGGGATTTAAGGTGGGATGAGGAGCGCAGAACTTAGGGTGCGGGGCTCAGGGAGATTTTATACGAAGGGACGAAGGGACGAGTGAGTACATCTGTCTGCAGGCTTTTTGAACCCGGTGGACTTCATGGTAAATCAGATAAAATCAGATAAAATCAAATCAAATCAAATAAATACTTAAGCATTATGTCTACAAATAACAAAAGCAGGAGAAGTTTTACCCGTAAACTTGTAATGGCTGGTATCGGAGCAGCAGGATTAAATTCAGTTAAGGCTCAGGGAAATTACTCGGATTTTAACCCGGTTCAGGATTTTATCAGGAAGTATAAACTCAGTCTGAATGCATATTCATTTAACCGGCCTTTGAGGGATGGTAAAATGACCGTCCACGATATGCTGGATTTCAGCGCGAAAACAGGCTTTGACGGAGTTGATCTTACCGGATATTATTTTCCCGGTTATCCTGAAGTCCCTTCAGATGAATATCTGTATTCAGTTAAAAAGAAAGCTTTTCACCTGGGTCTTTATATCAACGGAACCGGAGTAAGAAATGATTTTACATGGGCTGATAGATCAAAAAGGGAAGAGGGGAAGAAACTTGTTAAAAAATGGGTGATTGTGGCAGAAAAACTTGGAGCTCCCTCATTGAGAATATTTTCCGGTAACCTGTCGAAGGAGAATTTTACATGGGCTGAGAGAGCAGAATGGATAGCAGACGATATAAGGGAATGTGCTGATTTCGGTAAAAACCATGGTGTTATGATGGCTATTCAGAACCATAATGATTTTATCCGTAATGCTTCAGAAATTGAAAGACTGATAAAAATGATAGATCACGAATGGGTGGGACTGATGGTCGATATTGGCAGCTATCATGTTGCGGATCCCTATTCTGAAATTGCCTCAAACTCGAAATAT
>CAZPMM010000156.1:0-5462 GCA_964587405.1 uncultured Rikenellaceae bacterium | reverse complement strand
AATTCGAGCAGACGTTTGTTGCCGATACGGCATGGTGAACATTTTCCGCATGACTCGTCAACAGTAAATTCAAGATAGAATTTCGCAACTGAAACCATACAGTCATCTTCATCCATCACTATCATCCCGCCTGATCCCATCATAGATCCGGCTGAAACGAGATTGTCAAAATCGATCGGCAGATCAAGATGCTTTTCTGTAAGACATCCTCCGGATGGACCTCCTGTCTGAACAGCTTTAAATTTCTTGCCGTTTCTTATTCCGCCTCCGATCTCAAAAATAACTTCCCGGAGTGTAGTTCCCATCGGGACTTCAATAAGTCCCACATTATTTATTTTTCCGGCAAGTGCAAATACTTTTGTTCCTTTTGATTTTTCTGTTCCTATACCTCTGTACCATTCAGAACCTTTAAGGATTATTACAGGTATTGCAGCGAAGGTCTCAACATTGTTGACATTGGTGGGTTTTCCGTGAAAACCGGCTTCAGCCGGGAACGGAGGTTTTATTGTAGGCTCTCCGCGTAATCCTTCCATCGAATGAATAAGAGCTGTTTCTTCACCACATACAAATGCCCCTGCCCCGTAACGAAGTGATATATCAAAATCGAACCCGCTATTCATTATATTCTTTCCGAGAAGACCGTATTCCCTTGCCTGTTCAAGAGCAATCTTAAGTCTTTGAATAGCGAGGGGATATTCAGCCCTGATGTAAATAAGGCCTTTTGATGCACCTATACTGTAACCGCATATCGCCATTGCCTCAAGTACTGAATGAGGATCACCTTCGAGTACCGACCGGTCCATGAATGCTCCGGGGTCGCCTTCATCGGCATTACATACCACATATTTCTCTTCAGACGGGTTTTTAGAAGCTATTTCCCATTTAAGTCCTGTGGGAAAACCTGCTCCTCCACGGCCTCTCTGACCGGAAGCCTTTATCACATTGATAACGTCCTGCGGATTCATTTCAGTAAGAGATTTCCCAAGAGCCATATAACCATCCCTGGCAATATATTCATCGATATTTTCAGGATTGATGAATCCGCAATTTCTGAGGATTATCCTGAGTTGTTTCTTGAAGAGTCCCATGTGTTTGGAGTCACCTATGGGTTCGTTTGAGTCTGGATCCCTGAACAGAAGACGGGTCACTTTTCTGCCTTTGATAATGTGTTCTTCAACAATTGCCTGGGCATCTTCGGGTTTAACATGTACATAAAATGTATTGTCGGGCATTATCTTCACTATCGGACCCTTTTCACATAAACCAAAACATCCTGTAAGGATTACCTGTACTTTGTCAATAAGATCCTTTGCCTCCAGTTCATCCCTTAAATTGCAAACGATTGCATCGCTTTCAGAAGCATGGCATCCCGTACCTCCGCAAACAAGAATATGCATGTTGTATTTTGACATGTCTGGTCCTCCTATTCTTTTGAATCTATTGTATCATAATTAACAGGGATTATACCATCGATCAGTTCACCTTCCTTAATATATTTTTCGATGATCTGATCGGCCCTCTTTAAATCAACATAACCGAATACTACCGGATCATTCCCCGGGAGCTTTACTTCTACAGTTGGCTCAGCATAACAGTATCCCATACATCCGGTTTGCGTAACAACTCCGGGAATGCTCCTCCTGTCCAACTGTTCAATAAAAAACTCCATGATGGATTTCGCTCCTGAAGCAATACCGCAAGTAGCCATGGCTACTTTAATCTGAACGTAGGTTTCGGAATCAATCCCTTTTATTCCTGAGTCCAGACCTGCCTTGATTTCCTCGCGCTTCTTTTTGAGATCCGCAAGTGACTTGATTTGTGACATGCTTTTACTATTTAGTTTATTTCAGTTAATTAATTCAGAACAGATATTCTGTTTAAATTTATTCAAAATATTATGTTCATTTAGTAGTTAAATATCATTTTAATTTTTTTAATGTCATAAATACTGGTATCTTTCAGATTATGACTTCAAATAAGTCTTCTGCTCCCGACTCCCTGATCCCGGTAAAGATCTCCGAGGCCTGCGCCCTTAGAGAATTTTGGACAATATCAAGGATATTTAACGTCAGTGTCAGCATGATTAAATAATTCTTCTTCCGTCAGTACCTTCAAATGCCATTTTTATTTCCTCAAAAGAGGCTTCTTTCAAAATGAAAGTATTGAATACAATACCAATATGCTCGGGATAATGTGAGTCGGAATTTGTGACCAGACGGAATGAATTTATTTCCGGATGATTTTTTGCGAATTGTGACGGAGAACTTTTTCTGGATATTTCAAGAGCATGGGCTTTCAGATTTCCGGGAATAAATCCAAGCTGACTGTAAAGACTGTTCTTGAAACGGTCGATATGTGCAGGAATGAAAATTCCATTATGCTCATATACAAAGGATTGAAGCTTTGAAAGAGAGATATTCGTGGCATTAGAAAGCAGCCTTTCTTCTGTATAGATAATGTTTTCGTCCTCATCAACAACAAATTGCTCGCCAAATATCAGGGGATCATTTTGAACTGCAGGTATATTGGCATCGAGATATTCCTGGAAAATATTCAGAGTATCAGTATTTTCAAAAAACGCGAGACAATGAATTTCTTCACTGGTTGTAACTTCGGCTCCCTGCATTACAAATATGCCCATATCCTTTCCCAGTTTTTTAACCAGTTCGCATTGCCTTGTGCTGTTATGATCTGTTATACCTATTATATCAATTTGTTTTCTGGCAGACCAGGATATTATATTAGCCGGATTCATACTCAGATCTCCGCAGGGAGAGAGTGTCGTATGTATATGCAGATCGGACCGGTAATTCTTCATTCTTTTTTTATCAGATTGTATAACTGTCCCGAATTTGTAAATGTATCTTTTTCTGTTGAGAGGACAGGGATATTTTCCTCACAATAAACTACCCGCCCGTTTATCTTTTGAGCTATATCCCTGATATTCATTCTTTAATATTTTATATTATAAATTATTCATGAATGAAGGCGCAAATATAATACTTTTAGTGTGAAAAAAATAACAATGTGAAAAAAATAACAATAAATTATATGTGGTAAGAGTTAAATGAACACTTAGATTGGTTGTTTGATATGTGATTTGTTGATTTACAGGTAAAAGCTGATGATATCTGTTTGTTTTTTTAATTTCTGAATGCAGAACCGGAATTCCATTCAGGGAAATGATCAGATAAAATATTGTTTTTAAAAAACTCATCATTATGTTTAACGCCTCTGCTTAATTTTTATTTTTACCATCGGGATATTCAATTCATTAATCAGTTAAAACTTTAAGTATGAACAAAAATATTCTGACTATATTAATTATTATTCAGTTTCAATTCTTGGTTATTGAAAATCATCTTTCTGCTCAAATGCAGATGCGGGAACAAAACCAGGTGGCTGTTACCGGGTGGATTGATGATTCCCATTGCCTTATCAGAATGATCGATTCCGTGGGAAATACTGTTATCCGCAGTTTTGATATCAGAAGAGGAAAAAGTACTGTGTTTACTCCTCCGGAAACAGAGCGGATACTTTTTGAAAAATCACTTCCTTCAGGAATACAACTTGCTTATGATGATGTAATAAGTCATGATAATTTGACAATGATTAGGAACAGGGACAATGACCTGTTTTATTTCAGGAAGGGCGACAGGGATTTCCGGCAGATTACCTTTAACAAAGACGCAGAAGTTAATGTAAGATATTGTTACGACGGAACAAAAATAGCATATACACGCAATAAAGATCTCTTTGTATATGATCTTGTTGATTTTAAGGAAATAAGACTCACAAATGATGCCTCAGACCGTATTTATAACGGTTATGCTTCATGGGTATACATGGAAGAAATACTTGGCAGGGCAAGTCGTTATGCAGCATTCTGGTGGTCTCCCGACGGATCAAAGATTGCATATCTGAGGTCTGATGAAAAAGACGTTCCACTTTTTACTCTGAACAGGCTTGATGAAGCCGATGGCATTCATGGTGTTCTGGAACAGGTACCGTATCCGAAAGCCGGAGACCCCAATCCTAAAGTAAAAATGGGAATTGCAGATTTAACAACTGCAAAAACGATATGGGTTAAAACAGATTATTCGGTGGATCAGTATATTGCGTGGCCATTCTGGACGCCCGACAGTAAAAAGCTTGCTGTTCAGGTGCTGAACCGCGATCAGAATGATCTTAAGATAATCCTTACGGATCCGGAAACGGGTGATTTTCAGCAGATATATAATGAATCAAGAAAAACATGGATCGAATTCAGGGAAGACATTTATGTCATGAAAAACGGATCAGGGTTCATAATAAGGAGTTATAAAAATGACTGGGAAAATCTGTATTACTACGGATGGGATGGCAGGCTGAAAGCACAGCTTACAGACTTCAGCTTCAGAGTTAATTCAATACTACGTGTTGATGAAGATCAGAAAAAAGTATACTTTACGGCTACCGGAAATGAATCAACCGATAACCATGCATGGTGTGTCGGATTTGACGGAAAAAATCTTATCAGGTTAACGACTGGAGAAGGTATTCATAATATAAGTATCTCACCAAAAGGTAGTTATTATATTGATACTTGGAATAGTATTGCCGATCCGGGTTCAATAATCGCATATGACAGTAAGGCAAAAATGATAAGAGAGATACATAAATTTGATAAACCTGTTTTCGATCCTGTTGTCAATACCAGGGCAGAACTGGTAAAGATCCCTACTTCTGACGGATTGTTCAGCATGCCGGCTATAATCACTTATCCTTTGGGTTTTGATCCTTCAAAGCAATATCCGGTAGTATTTACAATATATGGAGGGCCTGATTCAAAGAATGTAAGCAACAGGTGGCAGGGGAATAATATATCTTGGTATTCCAGCAACGGAATAATTACATTTACTGTTGATCACAGGGGATCGGGTCAGTTTGGAAGAAAAGGGCTGGATTATCTTCACCGTTCGCTTGGTGAATGGGAGATACTTGATTATGCAGATGCCGTAAAATGGCTGAGAGAAAAGCCATTTGTCGATCCCGAAAGAATGGGTATTACTGGAAGCTCTTACGGCGGGTATATGACCTGTCTTGCTCTTACAAAAGGGGCAGATTACTGGACGCATGGTTTTGCAGGATCTTCTGTAACCGATTACCGCCTATATGATAACATATATACTGAAAGGTATATGGACACTCCTCAGGATAATCCTGAAGGATACAGGCAGGGCTCAGCTCTTACCTGGACAAAGAATTACCGAGGAAGCCTTTATTTAACTCATGGCGATATGGATGATAATGTGCATATGCAGAATACAATTTATCTTATCTCAAAACTGCAGGATGAAGGTAAGGTTTTCAGGTTCATGCTTTATCCAAACGGCAGACATGGATGGGGTGGCCAGAAACGCCTTCATCTGAGGAATGAAGAATATAATTTCTGGCTTGAAAGTTTTTTCGGCCGCTAATAA
>CAZPMM010000155.1:0-5473 GCA_964587405.1 uncultured Rikenellaceae bacterium | reverse complement strand
ACTCAAAATTGAAGGAAGAGCACGGTCGCCTGAGTATGTAAAAACGGTAACATCATGTTATAATGAAGCTGTTAATGCAGTTATCGGCGGAACTTATGACAATGAAAAAATAAATGACTGGAAAAAAAGACTTTCGACAGTATTCAACAGGGGATTCTGGGATGGTTATTATCTGGGACGGAAGCTCGGAGAATGGAATACTTGTTACGGATCTGCCGCAACCAAAAGAAAAGTATACCTCGGAAAAATAACAAACTATTTTACCAGGCAGAATGTTGCAGAAATAAAACTTGAGAACGGTGATCTCAAAAGTGGAGATATGCTTCTGATCACAGGTCCGACAACAGGTGTCCTTGAATATACTGCCGGAGAAATAAGAGTTAATCTTAAGGAAACTGAAAAAGCACTCAAAGGAGAATATTGTTCCGTGAAAATCAATGAATTCCTCAGAAAGTCAGACAAAGTATATAAGTGGGTTGATGCTTCTGAGGTTAAGATACAATAAATATGTTTTTCCACTTCCTGTCATTCCCCCCTCAGCAATGAAAAGAAGTTTACCATTTACTGATATCAATTTTGTTTAAAGGGAAAGGCATAATCTGCAAAAATAAACTCAATTCCGGAATTATGGCATCAGGGATTTGTTTCAATGAAATATTTCGAAAGTATCTTTTTAATATCTTCAATTCTGACTGGTTTTGTTAAGAATTCCTTTATTCCTGATAATTTTGCCTTACTTCTTGATTCAGGCATATTATCGGCTGTTAAAGCAACTATCAGGGAATCCGGGACAGCTTTTATTATTCTTGAGGCAGATTCAAAACCGTCTGCACCCGGAAGAATAAGATCCATGAATATTATATCATATCTCTTTTCTGTTGCTTTTTGTATACCGGCATTTCCATCTTCAGCTACATCATAGGTGCAACCAAGTAATCCGAGCATTCTTGTCACAACTTTCTGATTTATTTTATTATCTTCAACAACAAGAGCCCTTATACCACTCTTAAGTTTTCCTTCATCTACAACGTTTTTAAGTTCAATAAAGGGGAAGCTGATACTGAGCTCATTTACTATCTCATTGATACTTAAGGGCATCACAAGATAATGATCAACAGCGAGTAAAATTGATTTAAGATAGTTTCCCTTCCGTTCCTGAGTGCTAATCATTATTATGACAAGCTTTTGGTGAAGCTTATTTTCCCAAAGTGCTGAAGCAACATCAAAACCATTGAAATCATTATCATTCAATATGATTATCAAATTATATTTTTCTTCTGCGAAGTCGAGATTTGATCTGATCTGCCCGATAGTTGATTTCTGATAGTTTGTAACTGATACATTCAGGTGCAGTTTATGGATCACAGCCAAGATCTCATCATCACATACAGCGGGATCGGTTATAATAAGAGCTCTGATATCACTGAAAGAGGTAATCCTACTAACATCCAGCATCTTTTCTAATCTGTCGTTGGAATAAACCCTGAGTGTAAAGCATATCCTTGTACCCGATTCGCCGGAAAGGCCTGAAGGACTTTCAACCGTAAGGTCTCCACCCATAAGTCTTATAAGCTGAGCTGCCATTACCGGACCGAATCCTGTTTCGTCATTATTAGTAAGTACCTTTGATTCAATATTTAAAAATTCTCCAAAGATTTTATTAAGTGTGGCCTGATCAAATGCCCGGCCTGTATCCATTAGTTCAAACTCAAGTTTGACATGACCTTTGTCGTTGTCAAGCATTCTGCATATAAGCCTTATTTCTCCTTCAAAAGTATTCCGTGCTGAATGAAGCAACAGATTGGACAGTATCTGGCGGAACCTGTAAGGATCTGCAACAATACTTACAGGAACATCAGGTTTAACAATCGTATTGAATGAAATATTTTTCCTGATAAGCATATCTCTGGCCGGATCTGCACAATGATAAATTTCATCTCTGAGATTAAAAGGAACTTCTTCAAGAACCAGATTTCCGGTTTCTATCTTTGAGAAATCGAGAATATCTTCCCTAATTTTCATAAGGTCTGCTGCAGAGCTGCTCAGGATATCAATTATCTCTCTTATCTTATCCGGTACTTCTTCCCTCACTAAAAGATCTGTCATACCAATGATCCCGGTAAGCGGTGTACGGATCTCATAACTCAGTCTTGCAAGGAATTCAGATTTTGATCTGTTGGCCTTGGCTTCTTTTATCCTTAATGATTCAAGTTCCGTTACATCGGTGAAAATATCTATAAAAGCAGGTTCACCAAGATAATTAACCGGGATGCTCCTTTTAAACAGTATCATGTCACCGGAATCCTTTTTAATAATCTCAAACCTGTTCCGGTTAATACCTTCTCCCGGATTTTTAGCAAAATATTCATTTATATCACTTACTGAGGATTCAGAATGCGTTTTACCCTCCATTTCCGAAGCAGTCTGATATGAGAATTGTTCTGCAGCCATATTATTGGCCAGTAAAATCTTTCTGTCCCTGTTATATACAATTATGCCTGATGAAATATTGCCAACAACCTGCAAAAGGGTGTCTTTTGATTCACTGAATACCCTGTTCTGAGTCTCAATATTTCTAATATACCTGATCAGGGAATATAAAACTCCTACAAATATGAACAATGTTATAATAACTATCATAAAAGAGTGCCATACAATAAATCTAATAAAATAATCGGTGGGAGAAGAAAAAATCAGAGTCAGGTCCCTGAATAGCAATTGAGTTAAATAATAGGATGATACAATCTTTCTGTTCTTATCATCTGTTTTTCCCTTATGGATCAGGTTTCCTGTTGATTCATTTTTCAGAGCACGTGTTATTATTTCTGTTCCGGAGTAACTGATTTTTTTATCACTGTTAGAAAAAACAAGCTGACCCGAATCATCCAGGACCCATTGCCATTGGTAATCTTTAAGTTTATAAACTGAAAACAATTTATTAAAATATTTTTTATAGTCAATTGCAACAACTATATTTCCTGCCAGATTATTATTTATGAAAACAGGAAGATAATATTCGTGATACCCGTTCTCTTTAACAAGGGTATCACGCTGATAAATTGTGTTCTGAATGTGGAGCACAAACTGCTGTTCAAGCCATACCCCGTCATCAATTTTAAGAGTGAATTCATTTTTCCTGTTGTCACATATTCTTATGCCGTTAATAAAATCCTGGTAATTTGTACAAAAAAATTTGATCTTTTCGATTGCTGCCTTTTTGTGATCCTGGTCAGTGAAAAATTTTCCAAGATTACACATATACATTATTTCGTTCAGATCTGAAAAAAATGAATTATTGGTTTCCTCCACCGCGATCCCTGTTAACTGAACCTGATGGTCCAACAGGGTAGTTATATATTCTATCTGCTTGTTATAAAGATTCTTATAATAAATGATATTAACAAGAATAATAATTATGACAATCAGATAACTGAGCTTCAGAATCTTTTTCATCAGTACCGGAATTTGACTTTCACAGGTTATAAAGATAATCTAAATTTGGTAAATCTTTTCAAAATTTACCGGTATTTACGATTATCATCTCCGATAATATTAAGATAGCTCCTGTAGCGTAAGGAATCGATTTCACCCTTTTCCACAGCTGTCCTGACCGCACATGCGGGTTCATCGATATGAAGACAGTTATAGAATTTACAATTTTCAGCGATTTTGAATATTTCAGGGAAGAAGTGGTAAATCTCATTTCTCTGCATATCGACAACCCCGAATCCCCTGATCCCGGGTGTATCTATCAGAAATCCCCCGAATGGCATTTTATGCATTTCCGGAAATGTGGTAATATGTTTTCCCTGTTTGTGATAACCGGATATTTCTTCAGTTCTGAGATTAAGGGACGGATTGAAAATGTTTAGAAGTGTTGTTTTACCGACTCCCGAATTTCCAGCTATAAGACTTATACGGTTTTTCATGTTTTCCGCCAATCGATCAAGTCCTTTCATTTCAGTAAGAGATAACCTGTAACATTTATATCCTATTTTCTCATATACTGAAATAAGGTGTTCCATCCTTCTGATTTCTTCATTACCGTAAATGTCTGTTTTATTTATAATGAGACTTGCAGGGATACTGTATGCCTCAGCAGTAATTAGGAATCGGTCGATAAACTCAACAGCTGTCACAGGATGAATAATGGTAATCATCAGAAAGACATGGTCAATATTGGCAGCAATAATCTGTGATTGTTTTGAAAGATTTGAGGATTTCCTCAGTATGTAGTTTTTCCTGTCAAGCAGTTCTGTTATAATACCTGCCTTTTTGTCTGGTTCAAATTCAAATAAAACTTTATCACCGACGGCCACCGGGTTTGTACTTTTCAATTCTTTTACCCTGAATTTCCCTTTAATTGAACATTCTACTATGATACCGTTCTCACAGAGTATCCTGTAGCGGCTTCCGGTTGATTTTATGACCAGACCTTTTTCCAAATGAATGATCTTTTAAAAACTGCAGGGGCGTTGAATAATACAGCGCCCCTGCACAATATGCTTATAAATAATTAACTATCAGATGCCATCAACAGAAATGGTTTCATTTCAAATGTATGATAGTAAGGTCTCAGTCTTTCTGTATTATAATATTCGGAGACTTTCACTAATTTCTTGGATGATGTGACAACATCTATCGGAACGTTGTCATAACGGCCATTTTTAAGTACAACAATTCTTCCGTGAACTCCTTTCAGTATCAAATCAAGCGCAAGGTTACCATAGGCCATGGGAACAATTGAATCAAGGAAATCGGGATCACCTCCCCTTACCATGTACCCAAGTTTCTGGTTTATGATATTGATAGTTTTACCGTTATTGTATTTAGAGGAGATTTCTTTGAGTTTTGAGGAAACAAGATCGCCTATACCTCCCAGTTTTGCATGTCCGTATGCATCTTTTTCAGTGTCTGCGAATACCATTTCTCCTCCTTTGAACATAGCACCTTCGGATATAAGAACAACAGAATATTTACTGGGATTTGCATTCCTGTCGTCAACAAGGAGTTTCGTCAATAAATCTATATCGAATTTATATTCCGGAATAACACATCTGTTGGCTGCACCTGCCATTGTCGGCAACATAGCAGTGAAACCTGCATAACGGCCGAATACCTCCAGTACAAGAAGTCTTTCGTGAGAACCTGCAGAAGTTCTCAGGCTGTTTGTCATCTGTATGGTTCTGGTTACACAGGTGCTGAAGCCAATGCAATAATCTGTTCCCGGAACATCATTATCCATGGTTTTCGGGATGGCAACAACGTTTACACCCTGTTTATAAAGATGAACACCATAGCTCAGAGTGTCATCGCCTCCGATAGGTATCAGATAATCAATATTAAGCCATTCAAGATTCTTTAAGACTTCCGGAGTCAGATCATTTAAATCCTGATTGTAAGTACTCTTTAAATGCTCAGGTACTGATGATTTTGACATATGGCTTGGCCGGGTCCTGGAGGTATGTAAAAA
>CAZPMM010000154.1:0-5483 GCA_964587405.1 uncultured Rikenellaceae bacterium | reverse complement strand
CATTTCAGTGTCATTTAGATAGAATGCAAGGAAATCATAATTTGTTTCACAAGAGACATAATAATAAAATTTCAGGGAATCAGGTGTTTCATAATAGGTCTTCATCATTAATGATGTTGACTCATTATGACTTATAGCACCTGAACGTGCCGCAAGGTTGCCGTCTGTAGCCCCGGCATCTGTTATTGTCCATGGCTTCGGACTGACATTTATCCAGGGAAATACCTTGAATGAAGATGCTTCAAAGGATTCTCTTATACGGCCTACCCTGAAGGAGAAATCCTTTTCGACATTGTATGGCCCACAATCAAGTACGGTCTTTACAGAAATTGTAGTGCCTGATTTTACTGTCTCGGCCAGTTTAACAAGAACAGGTATTTCTGTAAGGACTCCGTCATAAAGCATTCCTGAATTCTTATTTGGTTCCAGAATAGTTATCTCTGCATCTTCGCTTGAAATCGAGAATTTGCCTGAAATACTACTGCTACCATCATTTTTTACCGAAAATATAAGATGGAAAGTTTCACCAGGATTGGCTACCTGGTCACCATTTCCTGTTGACGAATCGTTAAGGTAAAAGCTGAGTATGTCCAGTTCCGGGGCATGGATAAGGAAGTCAGTCTTAAAATGTTTTGCTTCAGAATCATCCTTGAGCATAATGTTAAGCGTAACCGTACTTTTATCCTTTATATTATCAGATATTTTTATCCACAGCTTATTACTGACTGTTATTTCTGAGCGGGGAAGAAGATTACCTATCATTACAGAGTCGGTTATCAGGGTGATATATTCTGATGATGAAGAGATTTTTACATAAAGGTTATTTGAAGCAGCCAGACCGTGATTGGCAATTTTTATGTCAACTGAAAGAGCTTCGCCGAAATCAGCTTTACCATCATTATTCCCTGAAGCATCAATTATTTCTGTTTCGACAAGGTTGAGATACTTTGTATTGATAGTTGAGATATAAATTGTTTTGATAAGCGGGATCCTGTTCTGACCGGTTATAACTACAAGACATGAATCTTCTGATCTTCCGGGAAGTTCCAGAGTTGTCGATCCAGACTGGCTTGCATGTGATGCATCCCATAGAACTCCTGAATTGGAAACGGCAACATATGCACCAGGCTCAGCCATTAAGGTCCATGATCTGATTCCGTTTGGCAGTGTGTCGGGAAGTGAAATTCTGAAAGTATTAGGAGTTCCTATTATTGGTATCATACTGGGATCACCAACAAGGTTGTACGTTTCCCAATAATATTTTTTCCTGCTGCTGGTACTTGCACTTACCGAAAGATTTCCGGCATAAACAATCTGTCCCATGCTTGTGTACCAATCCGTCTGAGGCTCTCCGTGTGTATGGAATAACCTGTCAAGTGCACCCAGCCCCGTATTGTCATAGGTAGGACTATCCGAAGGTGTACATAATCCAATGGCCCAGTAAAAATCCTCATTCCAGAAAGAGTCATTCGAGCAACCTATAAAGCCTATGGCTCCTTTTTCATTGGAAACAACCATCCGGTTCCCCAGTGATTTTGTGTTGAATTTTGAAGTCAGACATGCATTGCTGATTATAAAAGGATACATATTATTATTCTTCAACGTTTTGACATCCGATGTATCTATATTGATATGGAGCCAGGCTGTCGAAGAACCGTGTCCGGTATAATTGATAAATGACATCCCCTTATTTATCAGCTTTATCACGGAATCTTTATGAGCAAGCTGGGTTTGAGGATAATAAAAATGATGTTCATTAATATTATTGTTTTTATTAAGATAATTTGTGATCGCATATTTTATATGCCCGTTCATATAGTTGGCATAACTGGCATCATATCCAGATGTGATCAAAGCATTTGAATGAAACCTGTTTGTGTCGGCGTATTCAAATTTTTCATAATTTATCATCTTTTTAACCACATTTTTAAGTTCATTTGTATCCGCAACAGGTATCCGGCCAATGAACATTTCAGGGAAATAATCGCCATGTCCGTCAAACTCTCCATAGTAAAGATCCGTTACATTATCGTTACCGTAATATGGTATTTTTGATGTATTACCGACAATAAGAAGATATTCTGGAGGAGGATTGTCTGGTGTTGATGAATGATATAATTCTGTAAGGGTATTCTTTATGTCTGCAAAATTTTCACCTGCATATGCTGCTCCTTTATATAGTACATCAATCCTGAACCCTTTTATCGTTTTCCATTTAATAAATGGTTCAAGATGATGGCGAAAAGCAGTATCTGTGAGTATTACCATCCTTAATGGTTTGTCTGAAAATGTAGGGATGTCAGAATTTTCATTGAAATTAAGGATGCCTTTTTCCAGTGTCTTCCTGAAAATATCTGATCCGGGCAGGGATTTTGGAATTGTTCCGGTACCGGTGAAGTGGATATCAATCTTCATTGATGTTATTACCTCAAGGATATTCAGATCAGGATTGTATCTGACAGGTGAAATAATCAGGTTGCCTATATTTATTCCCCGCATGGTACCTGCAGGTGTTATAGAAACCGTATCTGCAGAAATAGTTTTGCGTGAGGAATATAAAGCTTTATTAATAACAAACTCAGGTTTTCTGGACTGTTGTGCCTTGCTTTCACTTTCCTGGGCAGGGTACAGTATACCTTTTACATTCCTTTTTCCCGGGTTGATCTTCTCTGATTTTACATCAGTTATTTTTATACTGTATATACATTCGTCTGGTATTGTGATGAGCCTGCTGAAAACAGGAAGTTCTGGTTTCCCTGTCTCGGATGTATGTACATGACCCGGAACATGGATCCTGTAATAGGATCCGTTATCGTTTTTTAATCCAGTAAGAATGATCTCAGGTAATGAATAATCAATGGTAATTGAACGACCTGTGGAAATAATGTCACTCTTTTGTTTTTCAGCATTAATAATGATCCTGGAGGTATTACCCGACTGACCAGGAATTAAAATAGTGATAAACAGAAAAATAAGCAGAAACAATGGCTTTTTTATATTCCCTGAATGCATCAACATTAAACAATTGATCCATTAACCAAAACATAGTGCAAGTTATTAATTTTAATGCATTAAAAGGTAGTGTGTCAATAAAATTTGATAAAAAGACTTAGTTTATTACTTTTACTGTTGTTTTTAGATGATGAATAAATAATAATACATGAAAAAAACAAGGCAAATCTTAATCATTTTAATGTTTGTAACAATGATTTCAGGTACAAATTTCCGGAATTCAGTTTCTGCCGATATAATAAAGACTTCGGCAGGTAATGTAGAAATGTACTTTATAGGACATGGATCGCTGATGTTTAAACTGAATGAATTCTGTATATATATTGATCCTGTCAGGAGTTCGGGAAGCTATAAAGATCTTCCCAAAGCCGATCTGATACTGGTTACCCATGAACATTATGACCATCTTGATCCGGAGCTTATAGCTGATCTGAGAAAAGACGCTACTGTTATGTTCAGCAATAGGAATACCGCATCTCAGGTTAAATGGGCAAAAGCAATGAGTGCAGGAGATTCGGATAATGCCGGTGATGTTACTGTTGAGGCTGTTTATGCGTATAATATTGTAAATGAAAGATCTCCCGGACAACCTTTTCATCCTAAAGGAACAGGGATAGGTTTTGTTCTTACAATAGGCGATAAGAGATTCTATATAGCCGGTGATACGGAAAATACTCCCGAAATGAAGGCATTGAAAAATATTGATGTTGCCTTTTTGCCAATGAACCTGCCGTATACGATGACTCCCGAAATGGTTGCTGATGCTGCCATGGCATTTAAACCGAAAATATTATACCCCTACCATTACGGTGATACAAAAACCGAAAAACTGGTACAATTGTTGAAGGATACGGATATTGAAGTAAGAATTAGAAATCTAAAATAAGAAACGAAATGCAGAAAATATCAAGACGAGGATTCCTTAAAACCGGCATGGCTGGTGCTGGAGCTGTTGCTGTTTCTCCGGCTTTCATTTCATCACAGTCTGGGCAAAAGAATATTATTTACAGGACGCTTGGAAAAACCGGAATTAAAATCCCGGTGGTGAGTTTCGGGGTTATGCGCTCCGATAACCCTAATCTTTGTAAAGCTGCCTATGATAAGGGAATGAGATTGTTTGATACTGCAAACGGGTATCTTGGAGGAAACAGTGAAACGATGCTCGGTAATTTTTTCAGCGATTATCCAAGAAATTCATTTATTATTTCAACAAAAGTTAAATCACCAACCGACAAGGAAGGAAAGCCAACAGATCAGGCAACTTCTGAAAAATTTATGGAATTGTTCAATATAAGTATGTCAAGACTAAAGATGGATTTTGTGGATATCCTTTATGTACATGATGTAAGCAATCCGGAGTATCTTGAATATAAACCGGTTATCAATACGGTAAAAAAATTAAAAAAAGAGGGAAAAATAAAATATATCGGTCTTTCGACACACAGGAATGAACCTGTAGTGATTGATGCTGCAGCCAGTCAGGATTTTTGGGATGTTATACTGACACAGTATAATTACAGACTTGCATTTATTCCAGAACTGGATGCTGCAATAAAGAAAGCTGCATCTGCTGGAATAGGTATTGTTGCAATGAAAACTCTTGCCGGAGGATTCCTCGACAGGGAGAGGACAAAACCCGTTAATGCACCGGCAGCTCTCAAATGGGTACTGCAGAATCCTGATATTCATACAACAATCCCTGGAATGACTGCATTCGACCAGGTAGATATGAATGCAAAAATAATGGAGGATTATAGTCTTAGCGACCAGGAAAGAAATGAACTGATTGCTTCTGCAAATGAACCCGGATTGATTTGTTCCGGATGTAATCAGTGTACTGATTCCTGTGTAAAACATCTTCCTGTCAGGGATTTGATGCGTGCCTATATGTACGCCTACGGTTATGGGAGCCCGGCCATGGCAAAACACCTGCTTGAAGAACTGGGTGTTGGAGAAAATCCGTGCAACGATTGTGATATATGCAATGTGAAATGCTTCAGAAACTTCAATCTGAAAGAGAGAACAGCCGATATTTCCAGACTTCATAATGTACCTTTTGATTTTCTGGCATGACATTAATTAATCCGTTGAACATGAAAAATAAAGTATTCTCCTGTTTAGCGCTTTTGACTGTGTTTCAGTTTGCTGCCGCACAGGATATTGAGTTTCCCGATCTTCAGGGATTCAGGAAAGTAACCGAATATCCTGTATATAAACCTGACAATTTATGGGATTTTATTAATGGAGCTGCTGACGGGTTCCTGGCTCTCGGCTTTCAGGATCTTCATGTAGCAGAGTATAAGAAAGGAAAGAATACAATCAAACTTGAAATATACAGGCATAGAAACCATGATATGGCTTTCGGAATCTATGCATCGGAACGGTCCCCTTCATATAATTTTATAAAGCTTGGAGCACAAGGATATAATGTTGACGGTTTTATAAACTTCTTTAAAGGGAATTACTATGTG
>CAZPMM010000153.1:0-5513 GCA_964587405.1 uncultured Rikenellaceae bacterium | reverse complement strand
TTCTGGGCCCTGTATTTCATTATGAATGTAAGAGACAAAAGAGATGAGGCCGTCAAACTCTTCCTTAACTTTATATCCGGATCTCTGTACCTGATTATCTTAATGATAATAATCAGATACCCGGTTGAATGGCGCTTTGGATCAAAAGGCTTTTTATCGGCTGTTTACATAGGACTATTTGAAATGGGAATTACATTTTATCTCTGGTTAAGAGCTCTGAAAATGGCTGAAACCACAGATAAGATAAGCAACCTTGTTTATCTAGCTCCGTTTCTGTCACTGGTTTTTGTACACTTTATCCTCTGTGAACCTGTTTATTATACAACACCGGCAGGTTTATTGTTCATCATATCAGGGATATGGTTTCATAACCGTAAACCATCAGGCAGATAATTATTTATCTTTGGAATAAATTACTCTGAAGGAGACAATGCAGCATTCATGAAAAAATTACTGATCATAATTGCTTTAATTGCTTACCTTATTTCCTCTTGTAAAAAAAAGGATCCTGTTATTGAAGTGACTCCTGCCATGGCAAGGGATACGCTTTATTCAATTATGAAAGCCTGGTATTACTGGTACAATAAGATGCCTTCAGTTAACATCGGTAACTATACTGATCCGTATTCATTAATGGAAGCTCTAAGGTATAAGGAGTTGGACAAATGGAGCTTGGTTTCTGATTATAAAGAGTTTATAGACCAGATGAAAGGAACCTTTGTCGGACATGGGATCAACCTGGGTCTGGACAATTTACAGAATGCAAGGATAGCCATAATTGATCCCGGATCACCCTTATATGCAGCAGGAGTTAGACGAGGGTGGATAGTAAAGAGTGTTAACGGGTATGATATTGCAGACATTATTTACCGTAACGATACTGATGCATATAATGAAGCATTCGGACCATCAATTGCAGGTATTACGGTAAATTTTGTCTTTTCACCACCCGGACAACCGGATGTTTCCATTTCATCGGCAAAGAAGCAATTTACTCTCCAAACTGTAATACTGGCTGATACCATCCATCTTTCCAATGGAAAGATTGCAGGTCACATGGTACTTGATTCCTTCCTGGAACCTACTGAAAATGAGCTTAAGGAAGCATTTTCATTTTTCAAAAAGTGTAAAGTAAATGACTTTATCCTTGATCTGAGATATAATCCCGGAGGATATCTGGATATTGCACAGAAGCTGGCTTCATACCTTGGTGGAAACAGCCTGACAGGATCTGCTTTTTTGAAACTGAGGTATAATGATAAGAACCGTGATGAGGACAAGGTTTATCCCTTCGTGCCCACATTGTACCCTCTTAATATTAAAAAACTGGTCGTAATAACAACAAGGTCAACAGCATCTGCCAGCGAAGCCGTAATAACCGGCCTTTCACCAAAAATCACTGTTGTAAGTGTCGGGGATACAACAGAAGGGAAACCTGCCGGCATGAACGGATATCCATGTGTAAAAAAATGGTATTTCTGGCCTGTTACATTTACAGTATTTAATTCCCTTGATCAGGGTGATTACTTCGATGGAATACCTCCTGACAGAATTGCTGTTGATGATATTACACTTAATTTTGATGACAGGGAAGAAGCTTGTCTGAAAGAGGCAATATATTACCTGGAAACAGGAACCTTCCCGGGGAAAGGCGGAAGACTATTCAGGCAAAAAGTCCGTTTTTCAGAAAAACCCGGGTGGATGAACAATGCTTTTATCCGCAATTAATAAACGTGAGCTGTGAACAAGAAGCCGAAAGAAAAGATAATCCTTGGCATCGATCCGGGCACCACAATTACAGGATATGGAGTAATAAAGGCAAGCTCATCAGGCCCCGAACTTTTGACAATGGGTTATATCGACCTGACGAAGTTTGAAGATCATTATCTGAAACTCAAACATATTTTTGAACGAACAACAGGTATTATTGATGAATACCATCCTGATGAACTGGCTATAGAAGCCCCTTTTTATGGGAAGAATGTACAATCGATGCTTAAGCTGGGAAGAGCACAGGGAGCTGCTATAGCAGCAGCCCTAGCACGTTCGTTACCAATATTCGAATATGCACCACGCAAGATAAAGATGTCAATAACAGGAGTAGGTTCCGCTTCCAAGGAACAGGTCGCATCCATGCTGATGAGCATCCTGAAATTCAACAGTTTTTCAATGAAACTCGATGCTACAGACGGACTCGCTGCAGCCCTGTGCCATTTCTATCAATGTGGCAAATTATCTGACGGAAAGAAGATCAAAAGCTGGAAACAGTTTATCAGGAATAATCCTGAAAGAATACACTGAAGAACAGCCTGATCTTTTTACAAAACTGAAAATGCCAGTGCCGCAACACTTACTCTGACACCTTCCTGTTTTAGCAGTTCCGTAACACAGGATTCCATCGTCGACCCGGTAGTTATAACATCATCCACCAGCAAAATATGCTTTCCCTTTATTGAATCAGGATCCGTTACATGGAATGTACCTTCAACATTTTTCCAGCGTTCATATCTCGACTTCCTGGTCTGGGTAGAAAAGCCTGCCACCCTCTGTAAGGATACCGTATCGACAGGTATACCTGAAGCTTCTGCCATACCAGATGCAATAAGAGCGCTCTGGTTAAATCCACGGACAAGTTCTTTCCGTGGATGAAGCGGAACAGGAATAATAATGTCAATATCATGTATGAAACCGGAATTGAACAATATATGGCCATAGATCTTTCCCAGTTCAGTCCCTATTTCCCTGATGCCTTTGTATTTGAACTTATGAATCAAATGCCTTATACGACTGTCGCGATTATAAAAAGAAAAAGCGGCTGCCCTTTCTATTCGGCATCTTCCCCAGAAAAGCCTGGCAACAGGATTGTCATCCTGTAAATGATAATTAGTCCTCGGAATAAGAACATGACATTCAGTGCAGATGAGCTTTTCATTCCGCATAAGGTGATTTCCGCAGGCATAACAAATCCTGGGAAAAAGAATAGTGAGCAGATCGTCGCAAAGGTCATACAGGTAATTCATGCAGCGGGATGAATTATACTGTAAAATTACAAATTAAAGATTAAATCCTCTGCAAAAAATCATAAAATTGCATGCCCACAAAGATACGAAGATTCACAAATAATTAATTTTTAATTACTTATCCAAAACACTGCCTGAGGTTGCAGTAGTAAAAAATCATTTTTCAAAACAGACTAAGGATTGTACTAAAGGGTAATTTCCTTACGGATCTTTTCTGCTATCGATTTGAATTCTTCAGTCGAGAACTTAAGCTTGGGATTTCTGAAATTGAGATCCCCCAATGAATCCATAGGTACAAGATGAATATGAACATGAGGGACTTCAAGCCCTAACACAGCAATACCAACCCTGTTGCAGGGAAATGCTTTTTTTATTGCTGCTGCAATCTTTTTCGAAAACAGAATCAGCCCTGCAAGCATTTCGTCGTCAAGATCAAAAATATAATCTGTTTCCTGCCTGGGCACAACAAGTGTATGCCCTGCTTTCAAAGGATTTATATCGAGAAATGCAAAATATTTGTCGTCTTCGGCTATTTTATAACAGGGTATTTCGCCTTTTATAATCCTTGAAAAAATGGTTGCCATAGTAATTTATGATTTAGTCAGAGTGATATAGATAAAATATCGAAAACAACGAGGCCAGACGGAACCTGTATCTCGACTGTATCGTTAACTTTTTTACCGATCAGCCCCTGGGCAATGGGAGAATTCACAGCAATTTTCCCCATTTTAATATTGGCTTCACTCTCAGGTACAAGCTGATATTCCTTTTCTGAATTATTGCTTTTATTCCTGATCCTGACTTTATGTAAAATCCTGACAGTTGAATTATCAATCTTTGTTTCATCAATAATCCTGGAACGGGCAATAACATCTTCGAGTTTGGCAATTTTCATCTCAAGCATCGACTGAGCTTCCTTCGCTGCTGCATATTCAGCATTCTCCGTCAGATCACCTTTATCCCTCGCATCCGATAACATTTTGGATATCAACGGTCTCTCAACTGTGCGCAGATGATCAAGTTCTTCATTTAATTTCCGAAGACCTTCTTCTGTAACGTGTAAAACCTTTGACATATTCTTTTCTAAAAACAGTTTAAAAAATAAGAAGAATTCCGGAGTATCCGGAACTCTTCATAAGACAAATATACAAATTAATTTAAAAAACCAAAAAAAATAACACTGAAAATTAATGATTTACATGTACAGACTTACAGTATTACCTGTACTTTTTCCTGGCTTTTTTATTTTTTGATGAAATGGCTTTCTTTTTAGCTTTATAATTTGTGTCAGCATCTTTTCTATTCTGTAAAATACGTTCTCTCACTTCGGGTGTCTGTATCTCAAGATGACGCTTTTGGTCATCTTTAAGCTGCTCTTTGTATTCTTTTTCACGTTTCTTTTCTTCCACAGCTTGTTTTCTTTTTGCCTTGCTGACGCTTAGAGGTTCTCTTATATTATACTGTTTCCTGCTTCCCGGAGGGCGTTTCGATACTTTATTTACAAGTTTATGCTCAAGAGGCCTATCAAGCGACTGTGCCTGACATACAAAAACAGAAAAAAATAACACCAAAAACGGAATTATGTATTTATTAAAACGTAACATGCTCATCTTTAAATTAATTACAGCAAGATTATAAAACTTGTTAATTAATGCAGCACTTTTGCTAATTTTGTATGGTTAATATCAACATTGTGGCAGACACAACAAAATTAGGAATTTTTTTTATTTTTTTGGCACTTTCAGCCGTTTCATGTGAAAATGACAAAAATGATGTGGTGCCTGATGTCTACATAGATTTTGTAATGAATCTTCAGGATATTGAGTTTGTTAACTTGTCTGCAATGTTCGGATATGTCTATGTGAATGCGAATACAAATAACTGGGGGCTGAAGGCTGCAGGATTCAATAATAACGGGCTTATAGTATTTGCAGGTATTGAAGGAGAGTTCTACGCTTATGACAGAACCTGTCCGCATGATTACTTTGTCAACAATAATAGTGTTAAAGTTAATGTAGTTGACATTATTTATGCTGAATGCCCGTTGTGTAAAACAAGATATGCCCTTACTGCCGGTGGGACACCCTTACCGGGAACAACCGGAAGGTATCCTTTAAAAAACTATAAAACGAGTTTATCAGGAAATTACCTTCAGGTATGGAATCATTGAGAATATAACAGTTACAGCAAACAACTGCTTATGATCTTTGTTGATCTGTTAAGCTTGGGGACTTTTGTCGGCAATTTACAATTAATCATAGATTACCAGCCAACAGCTACAGATTTGTAGTATATACATCATCACGGATTTTAAACTGCGAAGAAGCCGACCCTGCAAACCAGAAATCTATGTATTATAATACGTTTTTTAATACAAATTTTCAATACCTGTAATGTTCTGGTTTATAAGGGCCATCTTTAGGTACTCCTATATATTCAGCCTGCTCCTTTGAAAGAGAAGTTAGCTTAACACCAAGCTGATCGAGATGTAAA
>CAZPMM010000152.1:0-5541 GCA_964587405.1 uncultured Rikenellaceae bacterium | reverse complement strand
AAGGGAACTGTCCTTCAGACAATCCCCATCAACAATGACGGATCATTCAAATTTGATCTCAAACCCGGCGATTATCACCTGATAGTAAGTCATATAGGATACAGGACCGATACTACAAATCTGAGCCTGCCTCTTTATTTCCTGAATCATTATATGAATGTTAATCCGGTACTGATACCCGAAAAAGCTGTGACAGGGGAATTCCTCCTGATAAAAAATGTCCTTTTTGCATTCGACAGCCATGCTCTTGACAGTGAAGCTAAGGAGAGCCTTGAGACCCTTAAGACCATCCTCAGGAATTATCCCGAGCTTAAAATAGAAGTCGCCGGTTATACAGATGCACTCGGAAGTATAATCTATAACAGAAAGCTTGCAGACAAAAGAGCCCAGTCAGTTATTGATCATATCACGGCATCCGGTATCCCCGCAGACAGAATGACAAAGAGAGCATTCGGCAAATCCAACTTTGCTGCTATCAATACCAATCGCAACGGGACAGATAATCCTGAAGGGAGAAAATATAACAGAAGAGTAACCATTGGCATCATTGATCCCGGCACCGGTGTCATAATCAGACATGATACCGAAACACCAAAAGAACTGGTGAATCCTGCAACCAACAAATTTTATATCGTTCTGAAGAAATCACAGCAAAAGCTCTCTTCAGGATATTTCAGTAATCTTGATCTGAGCAGCAAGCTGACAATAAGAACAAAGGAAGAAGGCGTGGAATCGAAATATATTATAGGTGTGTTCTTCGACAAAGCCGATGCTGAAAAGTATCTGAACTATGTCAAAGGAAAAGGATACAACGAAGCATATATAACCGAAAAAGAATAACTGTAACCAGAACAGTAGGACAGTATATGAAATACGAAAAAATCAGATTACGTGCCATTGAGCCGGAAGATCTGGAACTGCTCTACGAATGGGAGAATAATAACTCCAACTGGATCATCAGCAGTACAGTTGCCCCGTACTCAAAATATACTCTGAAAAGGTATATTAAGAACTCTCATAAGAGTATTTATGAAACGGGGCAACTGAGATTGATGATCGACCTTATTGATGAAAAACAAACAATCGGAACAATAGATATATTTGAATTTGACCCTTTTCACCTAAGGGCAGGAGTGGGTATACTGATTGCTCATGAATACCATAGAAGAAAAGGTTATGCAACCATGGCACTCAGATGTCTGATCACTTACTGTTTCAATACTCTTCAGCTACACCAGCTCTATTGTAATATTCTTGCAGATAACTGCGAAAGCATTGACCTTTTCAGCAAGATTGGATTTAAAGAAATCGGTATTAAAAAGGACTGGGTGAAAACAGCTAAAGGATACCTGGATGTATATATGTTCCAGCTTATAAATGAATCTTGCCCGTAAAGAATATTAAGTCAAGATAGCTGTCGCGAACCTTGCTAAAAAAACGGGGTATATGTTCCTGTGATTGGAAGTTACGAGAGAAGTAACATGAACATACAAGCACAAAAAGCAATTATTATAAAGCAGTTTAAGCAGGTGGATGATGTAAACCTTATTAATACTATAAAAAACATGCTCGATTATGCTTTAAAGAAAGAAAAGGAAAACATTGATATTCCGGAAGCCTCTATACGTTTAGTGTCAATAGTTCCAAGCATTTCCCTTTTTTTATTTTGAGTTGATAACAGCTTCCCGCTGTCAGGCTGCATTCGGGACTTACACCCTATAGTTAACGACCATGCAGGGCACACACAGAAGTGCCACTGATAGAGGGCTGACACGCTTCTGCGCACAAGCGCAAGAGGGTGACGCATTGTCAAAGTCAGGACAAAGGATTATTATACTAAATAAGTATTGTGATCTTTACGGTATAATAACCTGAAGATTTCTGATTATCTTATCTCTGATGCCAGCAATCCGCACGCGGCAGAGATATCAGCTCCCCTTGACTTCCTTACAGAAGCTGATATACCGGACATCATCAGGTTATGCCTGAAATACTGCATCCGTTCGTCAGAGGATGATTCTCTTGTATCACCCTGAACGGCATGATATGGCATCAGGTTTACTCTTATACCTGTATTGATCAGAATATTTTTAAGTTCATCAAGGTGATTGTCAGTATCATTAATGTTCTTTATCATTATATATGCAATGCTTAGCCGTCTTTTTTTCCTGAGCGGATAATAAGCCATCATACTGATTATTTCTCTTGCCGGGAAAGTTTTCTCAACCGGTATGACATTTATTCTTTCACCGGGAAAAGGAGAATAGAGACTAAGAGCAAGATTACATTCCGATTCCTGCAGAAATCTTTTAACCATGGCTGTTATTCCGACAGTTGAAACAGTGATATTCCTGTTGCTGATTGCCATGCCCCATTCGGCACTTAATATACTTATTGCTTTCAGAACATTATCAAGATTATCCAACGGTTCTCCCATTCCCATGAAAACCACATGAGTTATCTTATCATGAAACGGATTAGCCAGTACCTGGTTTATTATATCTCCGGCTGAAAGATTTCCATGAAAACCATATCTCCCGGTGGCACAGAAGGGGCATCCCATTTTGCAACCCGATTGTGTGGAAACACATATTGTCTTGCGTTTTTCTTCAGGAATATATACCGATTCATACTTCTTTCCATCAGGAGATGTAAACAAATATTTTATGGTGCCATCAGCTGATTTTTCCGATTTTACCGGGCTATAAACTCCAGAGGAAGCAGCTTCAAACAGAAATTTCTTCAACATGACAGGGATCCTTGTTGTCCGGATCAGTCCCGATTCTCCCTTTCTGTAAAAAATACCTGCGACAATAATTGCCTGGTTGCGTGTATACCCGCCAGGTTTTATGAGATCAGTGATCTCTTTAGCAGTGAGTCCGCAGAGATATCTTTTATCCATTACAGAAAGTAGTACAAATTTTTTTCAGACATTAAAAATTTCTTTATGTATCTTAGAGTCTTAGCCTTTTTATGATATTTAATATATAACCGGTACAAAAAATCATTATGGTTAACTAAGTTAAGCAATATAAAATACTCTGACCTATGAAACGGTTTATTATTTTCCTGATTATTTCTGTGTTTATTTATTCCTGCGGCGGGAGAACAAAAAATGAAAATCAAAAAACACATGATATGACAACAGATACAGCAAACCAGTATGCATATAATCGCAATTTCCTGCAAAAATATGTTCAGGTTATTGAACTTAAAAAAGGTAATTCGGCGCTTGCGCTTATTCCGGCATGGCAGGGCAGGGTAATGACAAGTACGGCTGAAGGAGATAAGGGATTCAGTTTCGGATGGATTAACCACAAGCTAATTGCATCACGGATCATTCAGCCTCACATAAATGCATTCGGAGGAGAAGAAAGAATATGGCTGGGTCCTGAAGGAGGACAATTCTCAATCTTTTTCAAAAAAGGAGATGATTTTGTTTATGACAAATGGCAGACACCATCATTTCTGGATACAGATCCTTATAGAATTGTTAGCCAGACCGATACATCGGCATTCTTCGTCTGTGATGCCAAGGTTGTCAATTACAGCGGTACACCTTTCAGTTTAAGACTCGAAAGAGAAGTTGTGATCCTTGGAGAAGATGCAATAAGGGAGCAGGCGGGAATAAACTCTGAAGGGCTGAATATTGTTGCTTACAGATCGGACAATACTCTTATTAACACAGGCACAAATGAATGGCAGAAAGAATCCGGATTACTCTCTATATGGATGCTTGGAATGTTCACCCCCTCCCCTTCTGTTATTGTTGCCATTCCGGTCAATCCCGGAGATGATAAGGTTATGGGTCCTCCGGTCAATGATAATTACTTCGGGAAAATCGCTCCCGACAGGTTGAAGATACAGGGAAATCACATATTTTTCAGATGTGATGGAAGAAGTCGTGGTAAAATAGGTCTTCCCCCTCTGAGATCAAAAGGTGTAATGGGAAGTTATGATTCTGCAAACAATGTTCTGACACTGCTTATCTGCGATCAGCATGAAGGTAAAACCGATTATGTAAATTCAGCATGGCAAATCCAGGAAAATCCATATTCTGGTGATGCACTCAATTCATATAATGACGGTCCGCTTGAAGATGGTTCACAAATGGGACCTTTTTATGAACTGGAAGCTTCATCTCCCGGCGCTGCACTGAAACCGGGAGAAAAGCTAACTCATACTCAATACACAATACATATCACAGGAGATAAAAACATGCTTGATAATGTATCTGTAAAAACTCTCGGAGTCTCAGTCTTAGAAATAGAAAATGCATTTAAATAAAGACCTGTTTCTTTATTAGCCACTGGCTACCAACTATTTGTTTTTCATTCACTGTTCCCGTTATGCCGGATTTCATCACTTCGTCCGGCATATGTGCCCTGCGTTCTGAACTTTTCTGCAGAATTTAAGAATTTTCTTTAAATATTTTTCCGGATTACAGATTTTTAATAAATTAGCTGTAGCTAAAAGTTTATAGGAATAAATAGTAATCGTAATGAAGAAATCGCTGCTAATCAGAAGATCGGCTGTCTTTTTCCTTTTATTGTATTCAGGACTATTCCTGAGAGGACAGCAGGTTGTATTTTCGGAAGATTTTTCCGGATTCACAACCGGGACACACACAACCCCGTCGACAAATGACGTTTCGGGTGCGCTCGATTCCAGGACAGGAATCCCTGGCTGGACAGGATCAAAGATTTATTCATCAGGAGGAGAGATAAAGCTTGGAACATCCTCAATAACCGGATGGATTGAAACACCTTCAATTAATCTTTCAGAAGGAGAGCTTATTCTGAAGTTCGACATTTCCTGCTGGCCGGGAGATGCATCAACTGTTCAAGTATATCTGAATAACACTCCCGCGGGAGATATAATTTCTCCCTCAGACGATTTCAGGAGGGTGCTTATACCGGTACCATCCGGTACTGCTTCAGGAAAGTTTAAATTTGCAGGACTTACCAAAAGGTTCTTTCTTGACAATATTACCATTGAGAAATGAAATGTATCTGCAGTCAGTTTTCCGGAAAGTACAATTAATAAACCTTTAATTTATCCTAATCCTGCATTTGATTTTTTGAAAATTGAAAATGCCGGTAAATTCAACAGGATAGAAATAACTGATATCTCAGGAAAAATTGTCAGGGTTATTGAATCACCCGAAAAAGCTGTTAGCGGAATATCACTTGAAGGATTTTCTTCAGGTATTTATTTTATAAGACTTTCATCAGGCAGAACTATTTACACGTCACGGTTTATTGTTGGGAAAAGCAGGTAAGATATTTATTCCTGTTACTTTTTCATTTTGATCCGGTCAGAATTAAAATAATTTGTCCAAATTTGCGATTCGGACGAATTATCCTTTTCCGGGCTCATATACTCCGGGAGGGAATTTGTTTATTTTTCAGGAGAGATGCCAGAGCGGTTGAATGGGGCGGTCTCGAAAACCGTTGTCCTGCTTCCGCGGGACCGGGGGTTCGAATCCCCCTCTCTCCGCAAAGCCAAATTACTCCCGTCAGCCTGATGGCTGACGTTTTT
>CAZPMM010000151.1:0-5548 GCA_964587405.1 uncultured Rikenellaceae bacterium | reverse complement strand
TACTGAGGATCTACGGCTACAACAATATTGAAATTGATGAACATTTGAATTCAACATTGTACTTTCCCGAGAAACCCGATAAGGAAAAACTTCAGAACATAATATCTGATATGCTGTCTGCAAATGGTTTTGCAGAGATAATGTGTAATTCTCTGAATCCGGCTTCATTTTACGAAAGTGGAGATTTCGACAGGGACCAACTGGTAATCCTTACAAATCCTCTAAGTTCTGACCTCAATGCAATGAGACAGTCACTTCTTTTTGGAGGACTCAGTTCAGTGGCATGGAACATTAACCGGCAAAATACCGATCTAAAGTTATACGAGTTCGGAAACTGCTATTTTTATAAAAATCAGGGGACACCTGTCCCTTTAGCTGATGATTATTCCGAGACAAAATCCCTGGATATCTTTATTTCAGGTAACTGGGGAAAGCAGAGATGGAATTACAAGACATCACCAACTGATTTTTACAACATTAAAGCTGTAGTCGAAATGGTTCTGGCACGGCTTGGGATACAGAAAGCAGATATTTCCACAGATGAAAGCAAAAAGAAATATTTTTCCGAATCGGTCAAATACCTTTCTGATAATTTAATAATTGCAGAGGCAGGTAAAATATCCTCTCAATATCTGAGTATATTTGATATAGGACAGGATGTTTATTATGCGCAGATTAATTGGGATCTGCTTCTGAAGATGGTAAAGGATCACAAAATTTCATACAAAGAACTTCCCAGGTATCCATGGGTAAGAAGGGATCTCGCCCTTCTGCTTAACAAGGAGGTCAGTTTCAATCAGATAAGAGAAATTGCTTTTAGGACTGAAAAGCACATTCTGAGGGAAGTAGATCTCTTTGATGTCTATGAAAGTGAATCACTTGGACCTGGCAAAAAATCATATGCAGTGAGTTTCATTATGAGAGATGATATAAAAACTCTCACCGACAAGACAATTGATAAAACAATGAATAATCTGATAACGGCTTTTGAAAAAGAACTTAAAGCAAATATAAGGTAATGGATAAAATATGTAAAGAAAGAATAGAACTCATAAAAGGAGATATAACCACTCTTGATGTTGATGCAATAGTGAATGCCGCCAACAATTCATTACTTGGAGGGGGTGGTGTTGACAGGGCAATACACCAAGCTGCAGGTCCCGGACTATATGAAGAATGTCTGAAACTGGATGGATGCAAAACCGGTGAAGCAAAGCTGACAAAAGGTCATAACCTGAAAGCGAGTTACATAATACACACAGTAGGGCCTGTATGGCATGGCGGGAAAAAAAACGAAACTGATCTGCTTGCTTCCTGTTACGTATCAAGCCTGAAACTGGCAAAAGAGAATAAATTCAGAACAGTGGCTTTCCCTGGAATTTCCACAGGCGCTTACAGATTCCCAAAAGATCTGGCAGCCCTGATCGCAATAAATGAGATAAAAAGATTTATAATAGATAATCCTTTACCTGAGAAAGTAATATTTGTCGCTTTTGACGACGACAGCTATGAGATATACAGGAAGCTTCTCAATAAATGAGCGCTTTTTTCAGATCTGTAAAGAATTTTCTTTCACTGGTCAGATTCAGCCATACTGTTTTTGCCATGCCCTTCGCATTAATAGGGTTCACTCTGGCCATAACACGGGGAAATGAACAATTCAGCCTGAAACTGCTTTTACTGATCATCCTGTGTATGATATTTGCGCGGAATGCGGCAATGGGATTTAACAGAATTGCCGATCAGAAGTACGACCTGCTTAATCCCAGAACCAAAAACCGAGAAATCCCTTCCGGAAAAATCAGTCTGAGATCGGCAATAATATTTGTTGTAATTAATGCTGTATTATTCATCACATCTGCCGGTTTTATTAACAGACTCACTTTATGTCTTTCACCTGTGGCTTTAATAGTCATACTGGGCTATAGTCTTACAAAACGTTTCACCTCTCTCTGCCATTTTATTCTCGGTCTTGGCCTGAGTCTCGCACCTGTTGGAGCTTATATCTCTGTGACTGGACAATTTTCAATGCTTTCCGTAACCTATTCACTAATTGTTCTCACCTGGGTGAGCGGTTTTGACATAATTTATTCGCTGATGGACGATTCTTTTGACAGGAACAATCAATTGCATTCAATACCGGCATCTATCGGTATCCCCCGGGCTATACTGGTTTCAGTATTTGTTCATCTTCTAACGGTGATGCTTGTAGTATTTGCCGGAGTCCAGAGTGAAGGAGGTGTCTTATTCTGGACAGGCAGTCTGATCTTTATTTCTTTACTCATATATCAACACCTGATTGTAAAACCCGGTGACCTTAACAGGGTAAATATTGCATTTGGCACAACAAACGGTGTGGCAAGTATATTTTTTGCCATTTTTGTAATTCTTGATCTTATACTTAAATAATTAATTATTTTACTGTTAAATCAGTTTTTTTTATATACTTGTTTAAAATTTTGCCTGTAATCTAAACTGAATTAATATGGATGATTTATTTATAAGGGAGGTTGTAACAAAAAAAGACCTTCGGAAGTTCATATATCTTCCTTCAGAAGTTCATAAAAACAATCCTGAATGGTTGCCTCCAATTTATATTGATGAGTGGGAATTATTTGACAGCAAAAAGAATAAGGCCTTCAATTATTCAGAAACCGGTCTCTGGCTTGCCTTTCGCGGGAAAAAACCGGTTGGCAGGATCATGGGAATAATCAATAAGCGTTACAATGAGATTCATAACGAAAATCATGGCCGTTTCTGTTTTATGGAATGCTTTGAAGATCAGGAAGTTTTTCATGCACTGATATCTGTTGTCGAGGATTGGGCAAGGAAACACGGAATGGAAAAGATAGTCGGCCCGCTGGGATTTTCCGATAAGGATCCACAGGGATTTCAGATCGAAGGATTTGAACATCCCTCATTTATAGTGAGTGCCACCAATTATCCTTA
Organism: uncultured Rikenellaceae bacterium; assembly: GCA_964587405.1. Classification (GTDB taxonomy): domain Bacteria; phylum Bacteroidota; class Bacteroidia; order Bacteroidales; family VadinHA17; genus LD21. Next base: position 2,599 of record CAZPMM010000151.1, on the reverse strand, counting down.
TATGCCGGTTATGATTGAGAGGGAAGGTTATGAGAAGAAAGTTGATCTGGTAAGCTATTTTATAAAGATTCCCGAAAAACTTCCGGATGTATATGAAAAAGCCTATACAAGAATTATCAGAAACAACCAGTTTAGGATTGTCGAATTTAAATCGAAAAAAGAAATCAAAAAGTATATTCTGCCTATACTTGAACTTTTGAATCAGACATTTATAGAGATCTATGGATTTGTTCCGCTTGATGACAATGAAAAGATAGATCTGGCAAAAAGGTATCTCATGATTATTGATCCAAAGTTTGTAAAAGTTGTGGAATCTGAAGGAATACTGGTAGGATTTGCAGTAGGGATACCAGATATAAGTCCGGGAATAAAAGCCGCAAAAGGAAAAATGTTCCCATTCGGTTTCATTAAGGTTTTTCAGGCTTCAAAACGTTCAAAAAAACTTCTTATGATGCTGGGTGGCATAAAGAAAGAGTACAGAAATCAGGGGATCGATGTACTTATGGCAGTCAAGATCATCGAATCGTGTATAACAAATAATATGGATTCAATTGATGTCCATCTTGTCCTTGAGACCAATAAAACGATGAGAGGCGAATGTGAAAAAGTAGATGGTCAGATAACAAAAAAATGGAGGATTTATCAGAAATCTCTTTAAAACCTGAAAATAAATGAGAATCCGAGTAATTCCTTGAACTGTGCTCTGGCAGTCTTTTTAATCTGATTATCAGGGCCCATCACCGGTTTATTTTCCTTATCATAAGTGGGTGTTTTTGTATCGTCATCAAATATGAGATGTGTATTGAGTCTGACATCTGTAAACCAGTTAAGCTTTGCAGTCACTATCATTTCCCAGTCTACGTCAATATTCTGGGGATTATGAATATAATTTGTAAAAAGCTGAAGTCTGTTGGTGACTGTCACTGATGAATTCGGTTTATAAACATTACTGATCATAAAGCTGGCTCCAAACTCATTTTTTGACCTTCTGTCAGCTGCAATACCATACTTTGTCTGGTCAATATTGGCAGTATCCGGCACATAGGTTCCTTTATATGAAACGGGAGATATGTTTATAGATGTGTTTTTATTGGGTTTATAATCGAGACCAAAGCCCAGTGTCAGAATTCCGGGATTCAGGAATTTGGATACAGCAACCGAATCATTCGGGTAATTATAACCTTTTGCTATCTGTGTCTTAAATAAAAGTATCCCGCTGAAATCAAACTTTCCGAAGGCTTTATGATTTATCTTGGAATTAGTTTCAAGCAGGTCCAGATTTCTTCTCACACCTTTATCTCCGGATGCTATAAGTCCGTATTTGATCCTGCCAAAATTACTGGATGTGATATTATAAGGTTTGTTTGTATAATCAGCATAACCAGTAATATCGAAAGATGTTGAGATATTGCTTTCCCCCCCTTTCACCCAGTTTGTAAGAGATGCCTGGTTAAGAGTTAATGCTGCTTCAGTACGATATTTCCACCGCAAAGGTTTTGTAATTATTTTCTTTACAGCCAGCAATTTGGATTTGTCAATTTCCTGCACTTCTATCCGTGCTGCTGAATAATGACCCTGTCTAACGGGTCTGGCAAATGAAATTCCATTTTCCAGATAAAGTCCTACGGTATTTCTGTCCTGAGAACCGATCCAAACCGTTACTGAGTCATCTAAATCGGTTTTCAACCAGTATCTGTGCATCATACCTGATCTTGAATTGATCCATACCGGTGTAATAACATTTCCGAGACCGGTAAAATTTATTATGCTTGAATCACGTAACTGAATATAATTAACAAGAGTATTAACTGCTGCTTTAATTGAATCACTATCATAAGGTGTGCTGTAATGAGTAAAAGGAAATTTCTCATTAGACGAAGTAACCTCTTTCAGTGTATCAGCAACCACAATTATTACAGTATCCTTTAAATATGCCCGTGGCATGGATGGATTCACAGGTTCCGGAAGTCTTATATCTTTTATACCCGTTGTATCAGAAAGAAAATCTTTAAACACTGTATCAGGTTTGGCAATTATACCAACAGGCAATGGTGATAGTGGATGAGATATGGCGGGAATCTTCATCCTGATGGAATCCCATTTGTAAAACTTATCCCATGATATTTCCAGTGAATCAAAGGGATATTTCTTTATGAACGATTCTGTAGAATCAAATGGGGGATTGGAAGCTTTAAAAACAAGCTGCCTTATCGCAATTCTGAGCGGATCATCAAGGTCTTTCCAATATCCCGGCATAGTGCGTTCCTGCAGGAATTTTATTGCCTGTTCAGAAGAAAGAGAAATTTCCGGCTTTCTTTTCTGCAGATTGAAAATAATTCCATTCCTTTTTAAGGAATCAATCAATGATATCCCCATGCTATCTGAATCAGCGATATCCTGTGAAATACCATTATAGAAAAAAGTTGATAAGAGTATGATCGCCAAATACCTTGAACGCCATAAATTCATAATATCTAACACTTATAATTATTCCCCGATAACCTTTATTAAAACCCTTTTTTCCCTCTTTCCGTCGTACTCTCCGTAGAAAATTTGCTCCCAAGTTCCGAAATCAAGCAAGCCGTTTGTAATTGCGGCA
>CAZPMM010000150.1:0-5553 GCA_964587405.1 uncultured Rikenellaceae bacterium | reverse complement strand
TTATACCTGATATTATATGTAATAATATTGAAAGGTATTTCTTTCTTTGATTGTCCTGCAACGTTGTCGGACATCAGGGCTGCAACCAGAATGATGGTTAAAAATGATAATAATAATCTGAATGGTTTCATAATTCTTGTCTTTTTGAAAAACTAACCGCAAAGAGTTAAACTCTTTGCGGTTAATGATAATAATTTATTATTCCGGTTTATTCCCATCCCGGGTTTTGGCCAAGATTTGGGTTTTTAAGTATATCGGTTTTGGGTATCGGATAATAATAATGCTTGTCTTCCCATACTCTTGTAAGATTATTCATCCAGGTAAGTTCACCATATGTATCATGTTTAAGTCTCTGTGAATTCTGATTAGTACCGATCATTGCCGATACATTTACATATTCAACACCTGAAACTGCTGGAGAAGGTTTTGTTCCCTGGAAAAAAGCAACATCAAGAATTCCGTCTTCATTAAGGTCTAATGGTGTTACCAGTTCAGGAACATAGAAGCCGTTCCATTCCATTTTCATCAGTTCTCCTCTCTTCCATCTCAGTATATCAGCAAAGCGTACTCCTTCGAGGCTCAGTTCAATACCTCTCTCTCTTCTGATTTCGAGGATAACCGGATCACTGATATCCGGGAAATAGGTTGTCTGCAGATAAGGGTCAACATTCGTGGGTTTATTGGACAGACCTCCTGTGATACCTGCTCTTGAGCGAAGCACTCCGATTGTTGAAGCCCATTCAGCATCTGTCAAAGTTCCAAGTTCGGCCTTTGCTTCTGCATAATTAAGAAGTATTTCTGCATATCTCATAAGAGCAACCGAGTTTATGTTAAGGTTCCTGGTATCATAATACATATCATCCAGAGTCCATTTAATTGGCTGATATCCTGTGAAAGTATATGAAAAGACGGGCGGCCCCGGTATCTGAACACCGGCACTGATTCTTTTGTAATCACCCATCCTAATAGTCTGTTGCAATCTGTGATCCCTGCCTTTTACTTCATCTTTGAAAAGCATTGTCTGCCATCCGGGAGTGTCTGTGAAAGGAGTACCATCCTCCATCAGGTATGTATTGATAAAACTCCGGATAAAGCTGGCCTTACTTCCGTATGTACCACTGGTCCACCACCAGTTGGCATCATGAAGTTCATTAAGGGTAAGATCCATTACCGCAGCAATCATAACTTCTGAAGCAATTGGTGTTGTATTTGTGAAAAGAGTACGGTAAGCTTTTGTAGTACCTCCTGAAGTATATATTGAATATATACCTGCATCCATAATAGCTTTAGCGGCATTTGCAGCTTCTGTCAACCATAAATCAGCAGTTCCTGTCAATCCCAGTTCAGTATGATACTTCCTGAAGGTACCTTCAAAGAGACAGATCCTTGATTTAAGACCATATGCAATATATTTTGTTATTAAACTCCTGGAGTTGTCAGAAGTAGCTGTAATATTTTCACAAGCATAGTTTATATCAGCCAGTACTGAATCCATTATCAATGTACGCGAATCTCTCGCACCATATAAAATAAGCGTGTCAGTAATATCTAAAGGCTTATTTATCCATGGCACATCACCAAATCTTATAACCTTCTGGTAATAAAACAATGCTCTGAAAAATTTCGCTATCCCGCTGTAATTTTTCCTGACATCAGCAGGTATTTTTGGATCTACATTGTATTTGAGAAAATAATTAATATTTCTTAAATCATCCCAACTCCATCCTGAACTGTTTGTTGCACTGTATGCAGGTTGAAGGAAGGAAGGAATACTCTTTACAGCTAGATAATCAGACATAGCGTCAAGAGTTGTAGAACCATCGCCATTGGGCAACATTGTATAAAAGGAGGTTGTATAAAGATTGAGTCCCTGTACACTGCTGAACACTGCAGCACGCGATGTAGTTGATTCAGGATATTGTTCAAGTTCGCAGCCGGCAACCAGAAAACTCAAAAGAATAAACCATAAATATTGTTTTTTCATGATCGGATTTTTTTAAAAGTTAAAATACAACTGAAAGTCCAAAGGTCATACTCTTCAGCATAGGATAATTATATCCATCACCTGAAGAACCACCTGACAACATTCGGTCAGAACCTTCAGTGTTTTCAGGATCCAGATGTTTTACAAGTTTGTATAAAGGGGACCACGACCAGAGGTTTTCACCCGAAACATATACTTTAAGTCCGCTTGCTCTAATCTTAGAAGTAATACTTATTGGCAAACTGTAACCCAGTTGCACGTTTTTCATCCTGATATAAGCTATATTCTGCAGATACTTGGTCTGGGCAACACCAAGGGTTCTGGTTGTCGCATTTGATGCTGCTCGCGACATAGTCCTCGGGAAATATGCATTTGTATTATCCGGTGTCCACATATTCCCAAGATGAAATTTTGGAATATTATTGTACGGTCTGTTATACTGACCCCAGAAGAATTCTGCTTCTGTACTTGGATACCAGTCCTGCTTTCCTACACCCTGGAAAAAGGTTGAAAAGAATATATTATTCCAGTCGGCATCAATATTGATCCCATAGGTATAACGTGGTCTGTCATTACCAATAATCACCCTGTCGCCCGGATTAGAGACCCTGTTGGTTCCACGGTTAATATAACCGTCATTGTTGAGATCTTTCAGCTTTATATCACCAGGATACCAGAGATTAGTGGGAGAAGCTCTCATTTCCGGGTTCTGTTTTGCATGTGTTGCAACATCTGTCTCATCAATGAAAAATCCTTCGGTTATATAACCCCATATTTCACCCAGAACCTGACCTTCATAATAGTCGGTAAGTAACTTGTCAGGATTATTATATTTCAGGATCACAGCCCTGCTGTCAGCGAGTGTGAAACGTATGCCGTAATTCACCGGTTTTGATCCGGTATTGATCATATCCTTCCATGATAAGGTCATTTCCCATCCTTTTGTCTCCAGGTCAGCATAATTACCTTTCGGTGATGTTGCACCAAATACCGCAGGCAATGTCAAACCTATTGTGAACATATCTGTAGTGGTTCGGATGTAATAGTCTCCTACAAACCTCAATCTGTCGGATAACATTCCAAAGTCAAGTCCGAAATCAAGTGTTGTCGATGTTTCCCAGGTAAGTCCGTCCGGAATTACAGTCGGACGACTGGTATACTGAGGTCTGACACCATTCAGGATCATAGTCGACTGTGAAATAGAGAATGGTTCAAGGTAAACGTAAGAACCAATATTACCATTTCCAAGTGAACCATATGATATTCTTAATTTCAGGTCATTCAATATCTTGGGATTAACATTGAAAAATGATTCTTTTGAGATTCTCCATCCTGCAGAAATTGAAGGAAATAATGCAAACCTCTGATTTTCAGGAAATTTAGAAGACCCGTCATAACGGGCATTTATCTCAACCAGATATTTGTCTCGAAATGCATAGTTGAGTCTGGAAAATCCTCCGAGGATTAGCCATTTTTCGTAACCACCACCAGTGGTAATAGCCTGACCCAGTGCCAGGTTAATATCATTGGCATCATCATAGATAATCCCGTTACGTTGAACTGTAAGCTGGTTATAGGTAGACTGTTCATAATTATAACCTATGAGGAATTTCAGATAATGGGCATCTCTGAAAGTATTTTCATATTCGGCATAAATGTTTGTTGCAAGATACTGTGTTGACCGGTTATCATATCTCAGGTCATTGGTAGTAGTCCCCACATATGCAATAGAACCCGGTTTGTTACTGTAGGGTACCTGCACTCTTTTTCTGAACTGATTATTATCTGTATTTTGGAATGTGAAATCACCCTTTACCCTTAATCTATTATCCAGAAAGGTAGTAGCAATTCCGACAGTGTTTTTAAGTACACGTCTTTTGGTATCAATTCCGTTTTTACCGTACCAGTAATCACCGACAGTATACACAGATGACATTGACAGTGTACCATCGGGGTTGAACATTACTGAACTCGGATGACCTTCGTCAGCTATATTTCTCCATATCCCGCTTCCTTCACCCACATTCATAGGGACATGATATAGCATTTCCGAATAGTCAGTATTGTTAGTCAGTTCCATCCATGGAAACACCTGGATTGAACCTTTTGCCCTGATATTTTTCATATCATAATTATCGGTATTGTATCTGAAAAGACCGTTTTGTGACATATACCTTCCCGATACAAGGTATGAAGTTTTTTCACCGCTTCCGGTTATTGTAATATTATTCTCAGTTGCCAGAGTGTTTTTTTTGTATAAAAGATCATACCAGTCAGTGCTTCCATAATAAACATACTCGCCGTTAACAGGATTGATCTCAACCTCATCATAAGGCTGGCCCGATTCCACTTTTGCTTTAAAAGCATCAAGGTATGCCTGAGATACTTTCTGTGTTTTGTTTATGTTCTGAGGGAATGATCCGTCGCCATTAAGGAATGCTGCCACGAACATTGAAACCCATGTATAGCCATCTGTAACGAAATCCGGCATATGGATCGGCTTTTTTGTCGACAGGTTGGAGGTATACATTACACTTGTCTTTCCTTTTTCAGGGTTCTTTGTAGTGATCATAACAACTCCGAATGCACCTCTTGCACCATAGATTGCAGCAGAAGCTGCGTCTTTTAACACTGATACGCTTGCAATATCATTGGGGTTTAACATACTGGGGTCGCCTTCCACACCGTCGATAAGGATAAGAGCGCTTCCCCCCTGCCCGATAGATGTTGTACCTCTGATATTATAACTGGGTGCCTGATTGGGTCTTCCGTCGAGAAGTTGTATATTAAGGTTCGGTAAAACTCCCTGCAGACCCTGGGTAAGGTTGGGTACTGACCTGTTCTCCAGAGCTTCATTTGTCACCTGATCAACGGCAGCGGTAAGATTCAGCTTTTTCTGGGTACTGTATCCTACCACAACTACCTCTTCAAGTCCAAGTAACTCTTCTTTTAATGTGGCATTAATCATAGTCTGGTTCAATACCTGTATTTCTCTCAGAACATATCCGACAAATGAGAAAACCAAAATTGAATTTGAACTGGGTACCTCAAGAGAATACCTACCATTTTCATCGGTTATAGTCCCAATGTTAGTTCCTTTCACCTGGACTGTGGCTCCGGGGAGGGCACCTCCCCTTTCATCCGAAACTGTCCCGGTAACTGTTACTCTCTGCGCATAAACCGCAGTAGAAGCAAAGAATAACAACAATAACAATAGTTTTTTCATAAGATCATTTTTGATTGGTTTAATAATTAATTAATATAATGTTATTTGTTTAACTACTTAGTTTTCACAATTTGCTAAATTACTGTGTATTAGTATAGTGAACATTGTACTTTTGTCTCAGTCCATACAGGAAGATGATCAGAAGCAACAGGTTCCTGTTCGACAATAGTTTTTTTGGTTATAAATTTATTTCCTTTTTTTTTAAACCCAAGAATATAATCAATACACCTTTTCGGATTATTTGAAGGACTTGTGGGCGCAGATGTATTGGTAAGTATGTTCCAGTAGTTTTCAATGTTCTTTATAACTGCAGATTCAGGAGAAGCATTCAGATCGCCTGCAA
>CAZPMM010000149.1:0-5557 GCA_964587405.1 uncultured Rikenellaceae bacterium | reverse complement strand
GGCAAGAAAAAATCTGTATGCCGATATTACTGAAAATATATATGAAAAGATGATCTCCGGAGCTGAAAAGGTACCAGCAGGATGCAACGGAGTTGAAGTAATTCCGCGTTTTTATGAAGAATTTAAGGGGAAAGCTGGTGGTCAGATTCTCGGACTTACAATGGAATCGACAAGAGATGAGATTTACCGGGCTATGTTGGAAGCCCTTTCACTCCGGCTGGCTGAAGGGAAAAATGCTCTTGAAAATGCCGGAAAATTTAAAGCTGAAAGTATTTTATGCGTGGGAGGAGGTTCAAAAAACAGGTTGTGGAACAGACTAAGAGCCCAACACACAGGGATACCGGTTAAAATAATAAGCCAGAAAGAAACTACAGTTCTCGGAGCATCACTTTTTGTGCAGGCTGCATGCGGAAATGCTTCCTCTCCTGAAGAGGCCAGATCATTGATTGATTATAAAACAGAAATTATCGAACCAAATAATATATAAATAATCGCGCCTGTTTTCCTGTGTATCTTTATGCCGTACGGATTCCTTTACACGAACGGGTTTTATGACTTTTGTCTTTTGCCCTCTTCAGGATTAATACACGTTTAATATATTTGCACAAATTTTTAAGATTATGAATAATATACCCCTGAGTGAACAGCAACAGATAAGAAGGAATTCACTTGCAGAACTGAGGAAGCTTGGGATAAATCCTTACCCTGCAGCTGAATATAAGACTAATGTTTTGGCAAGGGATATCCATGAAAACTTCAAAGAAGAAAAGAACAATTTCCAGGATGTAAGCCTAGCAGGAAGGATAATGAGCAGAAGGATAATGGGTAATGCTTCTTTTGCCGGGCTGATGGATTCTTCAGGGAGAATACAAATCTATGTCCGTCGTGATGATATATGCCCCGGGGAAGATAAAACCATGTACAATACAGTCTTTAAACGACTCCTTGACATAGGTGATATTATCGGAGTAAAAGGCTTTGTCTTCAAAACACAGACAGGAGAGATAACTGTTCATGTAAAGGAATTCACTATACTTTGCAAATCACTTCGTCCTCTTCCCGTCGTAAAGGAAAAAGACGGGATTCTCTATGATGCAGTTACCGATCCTGAAATGAGGTATCGACAGAGGTATGTAGACCTTATAATCAATCCGGATGTAAGGGATGTATTTCGCAAAAGGGCACAGGTAATTCAGTCAATGCGTGAACTTTTCAATTCAAAAGGTTATCTCGAAGTTGAGACTCCGATCCTTCAGCCAATACCGGGAGGAGCAGCAGCCAGACCTTTTATAACACATCATAATACCCTCGATATACCTCTTTATCTCAGGATTGCAAATGAACTATACCTTAAAAGGCTGATAGTGGGAGGATATGAGGGAGTTTATGAATTCGCCAAGGATTTCCGAAATGAGGGAATGGACAGGAACCATAATCCTGAATTCACTGTCATGGAGATATATGTTGCCTACAAGGATTATAACTGGATGATGAATTTTACTGAAGAAATAATCAGTAAAGTTGCCATGGATCTGCATGGAAAGACTGTAATTGAATATGCTGACATTACTATTGACCTGACTCCTCCCTACAGGCGTATAAGCATGCTTGACGCTATAAAAGAACATACAGGTATTGATATTTCGGATATGGATGAACAGGAGATCAGGAAAGTATGTGACATGCTTGAGGTTCCCCAGACTGCCGATATGGGTAAAGGAAAAATGATTGATGCTCTGTTCGGTGAGAAATGTGAACATCATTATATCCAGCCGACCTTCATAACAGACTATCCTACAGAGACATCACCACTAACAAAGATGCATCGCAGCAAAACCGGTCTGACGGAAAGGTTTGAACTTATGATAAACGGCAAGGAAATTGCAAATGCTTATTCTGAGCTTAACGATCCTGTTGATCAGCTTGAAAGGTTCCAGGAACAACTGAGGCTTTCAGAAAAAGGTGATGAAGAAGCGATGTTCATTGATCTCGACTTTGTAAGAGCCCTTGAATATGGAATGCCTCCTACTTCAGGGATGGGTATAGGTATTGACCGGCTCACAATGTTGCTGACAAACCAGCCTTCAATACAGGATGTGCTTTTGTTCCCGCAGATGAAACCGGAATCACACAGCCCTAAAACAGTAGAATGATATTAATTGTCCAGACTTCTGTCCCAGTGAATCTCAGATTCCTGAAATATTAAGGCCGGTTGCATCCAGATTAGCTGCTTGTCATTATTATTGTTTAGTTTATACACCCGTGTAGGATCGCTTATCCTTTCTCCAATTATTTCTGTTTTATTCATATCAGCCAGCTTTACATTATACTTTTCTGCCAGCCTGAGATATCCGTAATTTCTGTATTCCTCAATTGCCGGACCGGGAGCAGATGATTCGGTAATTATGGCATTATCAAGTTTTTTATCGATTTCAGGAATTCAAGAATACCTTCAAGTGAATCAACGTGTGTGGCGGCAAGTTGAATAGTCAATGATACATTGTCCTTAATAACAAAGTACTGCTAATTCCCCCAAAGTGTTATCAGGCCTGAAAAGACTAATAATATCTGAATGTCAATAAATTTCTTTTATCGCTTAATAAATAAAATCAGAATTTTGTAACAATTTGAGATTTGCATCGTATTTTTGTTTTACGGATTGTCAAATCACTGAAATTTCAATGTCAGGCATAAAGAAGGTACTATTCATTTTTCTGTTTTACCCTTTTACAATAATTTACGGGCAGGAGACACCTGTTAACCCGGTTGCAAACAAGGTTTTCATTCCCTTTGTTTTCAATCCGGCAATTGCAGGCAGCAAAGATTTTCTTTCAGTTGATCTGCTCGCAACTCTCCAGAACAAGCAGTATACACAATTGCTTGGTACAAGTACAAGACTCCGCAAAAAAGGAAACAGCAGTTTAAACAAACCTTCGGTGAAAGAATTCTCAAACATCGGAATCGGAGCTTATGCTTTCAATGACCTTATTGGCGATTATCGTAACGTCGGAGTCAGTATGGCAGGAGCATACCATATCCCCCTGGGAAAGGAAAAGTTGTCATTCCTTTCGGTGGGAGCTGCTGCAAAAGGTATCTTCAGCCATTATCCTGGTGATGCTGACCATGGGAAACCGGCTGTGGATACAATATTCCCGAACTTCGATGCAGGTATATTTTTTTATAATCCTGTCTTTCATGCCGGGATATCTGCCACCAATATTCATACAAAGGCACCGGTTGCTGATACAATCCCGGTATCTAAACAATATTTCTTCAATGCCGGATTCAAGATGGTACTGAGCCGCAACCTGAATATTGTACTTGAACCCATTGTAATAGCAAATATGGGTGATTCACTTCCTGATAAGATCATTGATATGATACACCCGGGATTGAAACTATATCTGGGCAATTTTTGTATGGGATCTTATTTAAATGATTATGACAGGATCCCCTTCTTTTTTCAGTACAAATATCCCGGATTTTATATTGGAACATTCTTTGAACTGCCGAGAAATACTCCGTTTTATAAAAAGGAAATAACCGCGGAAATAGTCTTAGGTCTGAATATAACCAAACCTAATTCTGCATATAGCAGAAAAGCTAAATGGTAAGTGATTCTTTCATTACTATTATGAAAAGATTAATAAACTCAATCATACTCCGGCCGGCAATTATAAGCTGCTTTTTATTAACAACAGCAGGCAGCTTTATCCGATATGAAAGTCAGATAGAAAGACCTCAATCTGTACAGGAACAGTCAGTAAGCCCGGTAAAAGTAAAGTTTTTTGATCTCGAGATTGTCCCTCCCTCTTCGGGTGTACAGTTTTACAGGGATGGGATAGTTTTTCTCGGACTAACGAAGAATTTTCAGAAAATGGCTGCTTCCCATATCTCTTTCGGGACAACTCAGGCTTATTATGCCATTCCCGGAGATACTACATTACAGGATCCTGCTGCTTTTTTCCCAGGATTAAGGTTTTATTATCCCTGTGATGCCATAACATTCACCATGAGTTATGACAAAATGTATTATACCAAAAAGGACGATAAGGGGAAATATTACAGGATATTCGTATCGGATCATAATTTTGACCGAAAGGGAAAAGGCACCTGGTCACGATCTGAAGAACCTCTTGATTTCTGCACAGGAAATTATACATTTACTCATCCAGCCCTCGCGAATGACGGGCAGATGATGATTTTTGCATCCGACATGGAGAGAACGACAGGAGGTTTCGACCTGTTCTTAACCAGGAAGAATGGCGACCGCTGGTCAGCTCCGGAAAATCTTGGCGGTCTTGTCAATACCAAAGCGGATGAACTTTACCCTTTCCTCGATAATTCAAACAACCTGTATTTCTCTTCAAACGGACATCCAGGTTATGGAGGCTTTGATATTTTCGTAAGCAAATTTAACGGCAAAAGATGGGAAGAACCAATAAACCTTACAAAACTTGTAAATACTCCTGATGATGATGTTGCATTTACTCTTAACCGCTTAAACGGAAAGACTGGATTTTATTCAACAATCGATAACGGAAACAGGAAACATGCAAAACTTTATAAGATAAGTTTCCACGAAAATCTTAATTCAGGAAAAACTGCAAATCTATCTGAAGTATTTTTGGAAAAAGCATTAGCTGATACTGCATTTACATACCAGAAGCTACTTCTTGCAAAAGCCGATGATATTGCACGTGCTGAAAAAGAGGCACGTATAGCAGAATTGCAAAGAGCTGTAAAAAAATCAAGTCTTGAAAAAACGAGAGAAGAAGCAGCTAAAAAAGCTGAAGCCGAAGAAGCTGCAAAAAAAACAAAGGCTGATGAAGCCAGAGCCGCTGAGGCTAAAAGGTTAGCTGATGAGGCAAAAGCTGCGGAAGCTGTAAAAATTGCAGAAGAAAAAAGGCTTGCGGAAGAAGCAAAAGCAGTTGAAAAAACAAAAGCTGCTCTGGCTGCAAAACAGGTGAAACCGAAAGTTGATACTGTAAAAGTAATCTCTTCAGTATCTGAAAACCTCCGGGATGTAGTAGTTTACAGGGTTCAGTTCCTTTCAAGCACAACACAGAAGACTATTAAGGACATTGTTGTCGAAGGTAAAACATATACTCCATATATATATTTCTACCTTAAGGAATACAGGTACACGGTTGGTGAATTTACATCGCTTGAACCCGCCAGACAGTTACAGTTTGCAATGAGAAGGTCCGGCTACCCGCAAGCATTCGTCGCAGCATTTAAAAATAACGTACGCTCCCTTGATATCAGTAATTTTCGTTAATTGATATTTGTATTTTCTTCTGTTGAAGTTTTATACCAATTTTTTATAGTGGCCCATCATCTGTTTAGAATGACATGACATTCTAAAGAATAACTTGAAAAAGAAGTTACAAGGAGGGCTCACAAAATTTCAAAAGAATTTGATCCTTGATAAATTAACCTGTTTATATATTTCTGCGGACAGGTATGAGATTACCGTTGAAATTCATCACCTTTCCTTTCCTTCCTGTTTTCGTCACCCCATCCGTGGTGATTTTATAATATACAGATATTCATG
>CAZPMM010000148.1:0-5583 GCA_964587405.1 uncultured Rikenellaceae bacterium | reverse complement strand
AGCTCTGTCAACATTCCTGCAAATCATCATATTAACAGGTTTGATCCCGTCCCTGAAATAAGGGCCAACAGGAGTAACAAACACTAAAAAAATATATTCCAGAGAAGGTTTAACACCAACTTCAGCGCCACTCCCAAATAACAGAGGCCTTATATACAATGTCGCACCTGTACCATAGGGCGGAACAAAATGCTTATTAAGCTTTATTGCCTGAAAAATCGCATCCCTGAATAATTCAATGGGAACGGCAGCCATTTTAATACCTTCTGCAGATAATCTCATCCTCTTTGCATTTTCCTCCCAGCGAAAAAGCCTTATTTTACCGTCTTTTCCCATGTAGGCTTTCAAACCCTCAAAGACTTCCTGTCCGTAATGAAGTCCGGTTGCTGCCATATGTATATTCAGGTATTCAGAATCTGAAACTTCCGGTTTGCTCCATTTACCATCCCTGTAATAATAACGAATATTATATTCGGTTTTCATATAGCCGAAATGCAAATTTTTCCAGTCTAATTTTTTCATTTTAATCGATTTTCTAATGCCGCAAAAGTACATTATAAAAACAAATTTCCATTTTTTTGAAATAATATTCCGTCTTAAGAATAATGTTTTCGCAATACTTCAATCTGATCCTCAAGCGGTATTGATCGAAGAACTTTTGCTTTTTCTGTTCTGAAATCATGTTCTGAAAGCAGGTTCTTCTGCATAAGAAACCACTCTTCATGTGTATAAACTTTACCGTATTCATTCTCCTCTTTCAGCAGCTTGTCAGTAAGTTTAATAAAATCAACGCGTCCCAGATAATCATATCTTGCATCATGAAGGATATCGTCTGATAACGATTCCCGTTTGTTCTCAAAAGAATTCGTGATAAGCCTTTTTACTTCATCTACATCCTGCCTGTCAAAACCATAATCCGGTAACAATTCTTCAACAGTTAACAATGATGATTTCAAACGCTTCTCGTAATCATAATCTGAAATATACCCTGTAAACAGGAAAAGGGCTGCCAGTTTCACCCTTAGGAAATCTTCATCTGTAAGATTTTCTGCTCCGGAAAGCAATTCCACCTGATTACTGATTTTTTTGATCAGCATTGAATTGTGTAAATACAAGTTTGGTGGAGCTTCATCTTCAAACATTTTGATTATTTTTTCTTCAATATCAGGAAGCTTTATAAGCTTCAGCTTCAGAATGAATCTACTGTTTGGCCTTCCATCTTCATTTCTCAACTCAGGGATAATGCCGTTAACAAAATACATATCGACCTCACCCTTGTATTTCACCGGCATTTTACCACGGTATTCACAAATGAAGAAATTTTTGACAAATTCGTATGTTGTTCCGGAAATATTTGTTCTTCCTGCCTCTCCTGATGATTCCATCCTGCTTGCAGTATTAACAGTATCACCCCAGATGTCGTAGGAAAGTTTCTTATGTCCGACAACTCCCGCAACAACAGGCCCGGTATGAATACCGATCCTGATATCCCACAAATTAATACCTTCCTTCATGGAAGTCTCTTTAAGCCTTGTTATATAATCCTGCATTTCCAAAGCAGCAAGAACAACCTCCACAGGATTTGTTCTGTTCTTTTCCGGGATGCCTCCAGCACACATATAGGCATCACCAATGGTCTTTATCTTCTCTATGCCAAGTTTCTCTACAACCGAATCAAAATAAAAGAAAAATTTATCAAGCTCATCAATCAGAAGTTCCGGATTCATTTCTTCAGTAAGTTTAGTAAATCCCTGAATATCCGAGAAAAGAACCGTCACAAAGTCATATTTTACCTTCGCAACCTTGCCGGTCTCAATTATCTCACTCGCAGTGTCCTTTGGCAAAACATTGGCAAGAAGATTTTCAGTTTTTTCCTTTTCAATTATCAGATCTTCAGTCCTTTTACTGATTATCTGCTCAAGCATATACTGAGTTTTGGCAAATCGCAGGTTTAAAAAAGAATATATAGTCCATACTATAAGGCCGGTCAGTATCGCATATATAATTAAAGCAAGAGGAGATAAATACCAGATCGGTAATATTTGAATATCAGCCAGATGTTTCTCTCCTCCCAATGTTTTCAGATCAGTATATCTTACTCTGAATTTATATCTTCCAGCAGGGAGATTTGTATATTCCTTGAACCTATAAGGGGACCACTGGCTCCAATTCCGGTCAAATCCTTCAAGAAAAAACATATAAACAAGTGAATCAGCTTCTTCTAGTTGAAAGCCGATATTATTGAATTTCCTGTTAACTGTTATTTCCGGCTTTTCCTGATCTTTAACAGGAAGAATTATAACAGAATCCCCGTTTATAATTATTCCTTTGAGTACGGGAATATTTTCAATAGTCATTGAATATCCGTCTAAAAAAAAGACCGGAAATAGCAACGATATAATTAGAATTGTTTTCAGACTTCTGCAGAAAACCATATAATTGTTGAAATAAATCATTCCAAAAGTAATACTTAATCTCTTTCAGTCAAAAGGAAAGTCTAATTTTCAGTATTTTTGATCCTGTATAACATGAGCTGTTATGGAAATTATTTTTGCCACAAACAATGAAAACAAGACCAGAGAGATAAGAAATATTCTTGGCTCAAGCTTCAGACTTCTGAGTCTTAATGATTTAAACATAGGTGAAGAGATCCCTGAAGATGGATCTACACTTGAAAGTAATGCTCTTCACAAAGCCCGTTACATATTTAAGAAATTTAACCGCAGTGTTTTTGCTGATGACACAGGACTGGAGATAGATATACTTAACGGTCTTCCCGGTGTTAAATCCGCCCGTTTTGCAGGAGAAAACAAGAACTCTGACGCGAATATTGATAAAGTACTATTACTGATGGGTAAATCGGAAAACAGAAATGCAAGGTTCAGAACTGTGATAGCTCTCATATTCGAAGGAAGGGAATCTGTATTTGAAGGTGTGGTTGAAGGAAGGATCATAAATGAAAGGAGGGGATCAGACGGATTCGGATATGATCCGGTATTCATACCGGATGGAGAATCACGTACTTTCGCGGAGATGACTCTTGAAGAGAAGAACAGAATATCGCACAGGGCACGTGCATTTGAAAAATTAAGGTCATTTCTTGATAATATTAACCGTACTGCCTGCATGGAAAATGTCATATAAAGAAAATTGCATGATGAGAAAAACTGCAATACTTATATACTTTTTTTTTCTGTCTGCCTCGTTATACTCACAGACACCTGTGGGGACATGGAGTGATCATCTGATTTATAACAGGGCAGAGAAACTTGCACTCGGTTCAAATGAAGTATATGCATCAACAGGATCATCATTGCTGGTTTATAACAGGAAATATGATGAACTGCGAAAATTATCAAAGATCAATGGCCTTACTGAAACCGGTATCAGCTCCATAGCCTGGTCGGAAGAATATAACACTCTGATTGTTGCTTATTTAAGTACTAACCTTGATCTTGTGTCAGATAAAAACATTTATAATGTTCCCGACATAACAAATAAGTACATTCCCGGAAAGAAAGAAATAAACCGGATCAGGACAAACGGGAAATATGCATATCTGGCGTGCAGTTTTGGAATTATCGTTATCGACCTACAAAAGAAAGAAATAAATGATACCTGGAAACCCGGAGATAATTACCGCACTGCCGAAGTCTTGGACATTGCTTTCGGGAACGGCAATGTATATGCTGCAACTGATATGGGATTGTTTTATGCAAACAGTTTATCACAGGGGCTATCATATTCAGGGAACTGGTCATTAGAAAAGAGGCTGCCGTATCCGAATGGCAACTATAATGCTGTTCTGTTTTCAGGTACCCGCCTTTATGTGAACAGGTCGGGCGAAAATTTTGAAGGTGATTCATTATATGTTATAGAAACGGCATGCAGCCTTTTCTCATATGAACCCGGAGTTTTTAATAAATCTCTTGATCCTGGTATTGAAGGTTTTACAGTGGCTTCCGGAAACTCGGCAGGGTATTATTCTTCCGAAGGGAATCTGATAAAAAAAATCACATATTATCCTTTCGGGAATCCGGATATATCAATGATTTTGGCAGAT
Organism: uncultured Rikenellaceae bacterium; assembly: GCA_964587405.1. Classification (GTDB taxonomy): domain Bacteria; phylum Bacteroidota; class Bacteroidia; order Bacteroidales; family VadinHA17; genus LD21. Next base: position 1,520 of record CAZPMM010000148.1, on the reverse strand, counting down.
AATGATCTTTGGATTGCCGACAGGGTTTCTGGTCTTATACGTTATAAAAATATGAACGAACTGTCGGTACTGACCCTCCCGGGGCCATTTTCAAATGAAGCCATAAGCATTAATTCATTCAATGGAAAAACTATAATATGCGGAGGTGGAGTAAATGCATCATGGAACAATCTGTGGAAACCATTTTATGTTTCGGTAAATGATAATAATTCCTGGAATCTTCTCACCACTGCTGAAAACAAAGATGCAATGAGAGTAGTCTTTGATCCTGCAAACAGCAATCATTTCTTTATTTCAACATGGGGTACGGGATTACTTGAGTACAGGAATAATCAACTTGTTAAGAATTATACTGATGCCAACTCCCCCTTACAGAATATAATTCCCGGAAAACCTTATGTAAGGATATGCGGCATGGCTTATGACAAAAATGGTTATCTCTGGCTTGCTCAGGCTGAAGTCACCAGTACGTTAAAAGCATTAAAACCTGACGGAACATGGATAGTAAAACCTGCTTGTGCTGATGTTTACACTGTAGGCGATCTTATAATCACAAAAACCGGACATAAATGGTTACTTCTTCCCCGTGGATATGGTCTTTTTCTGCTTGATGACAACAATACACCGGAGCTATACGGAGATGACATCCACAAGAAGATATTAATTACAGATTCAGAAAATAAGGTATTTTCATTACTTTTTTGCATAGCAGAAGATCTTGACGGGAATATCTGGATCGGCAGCGATCAGGGGCCACTGGTTTATTACAGTCCTGAAAGGATTTTCAGTTCCGATCTTAAGGCCAATCGTATCAAGATCCCGCGTAATGATGGGTCTGGTCTGGCTGATTATCTTCTCGGGTCGGAGTCGATTACATCAATAGCTGTTGACGGGGCTAACAGGAAGTGGCTCGGGACATCCGGTTCAGGCGTCTTTCTTGTGTCAGCCGACGGGACTAAACAAATTGAAAACTATAATGAAAAAAACAGCCCTTTGCTTTCAAATTCCATATTGAGCATTAGTATTGATGGAAAAACAGGTGAAGTATGGTTTGTAACATCAAAAGGCATACAGTCCTTCCGTGGTAATTCAACTTCCGGATCTGATGAATTTAACAATGTATATGCTTTCCCCAATCCAGTCAGAGAAGATTTTCAGGGGAAGCTAACAATTACAGGATTGCTGAGAGAAACAAAAATAAGCATCACAGATATAAGCGGAAACCTAGTATACAAAACTATTTCCGTTGGAGGCATGGCTTCATGGGATCTTAAAACTTATAACGGAAAGCGCGTCGCAACAGGTATTTACTTTATTTTCTGCGCATCATCCAATAGTTCTCAATCCTGTGTTATAAAAGTGCTCGTTATTAATTAAGTCTGTATCACTCAATAAGACTCTGTATTCTCTTAATCTGAAGTTGTTTGTTAACTTCTCTTAGCTTTCTTGCTGTTTTTGTAAAATACTGGTGCTCCGATATAAACTTTACCTGAAGTTTATTCCAGTCATTAAATGATCCC
>CAZPMM010000147.1:0-5584 GCA_964587405.1 uncultured Rikenellaceae bacterium | reverse complement strand
TTTCCGTAAGGATCCTTGTTCACAAAATCAGGTGAACTTTCGAGTTCAGGATTAACTTCCAGAATCTCTCCTCCTACTGGCATAAACATATCAGATACAGTCTTTACAGCTTCGATGGTGCCAAATACTTCTCCCTGTTTAAGAGTTTCACCAAGCGTTTCGATCTCAATAAAAACCACATCGCCAAGTTCACCCTGAGCAAAATCAGTTATACCTATATATCCGGTCTCTCCTTCAACACGGATCCATTCATGATCTTTTGAAAATAACAGGCCTTCCGGTATGTTCATATCTGTAATAATTTAATTGTCATACAACAATACTTAACTGGATTAATCAAAAATAGTTTATTTTTCTTAACAGAAATCCTTATCTGCTATATTTATTATTTCAACTCAGATAATTTATTGAACCAGGGTAAACTTAAGGCTGAATCCGAAATTCGTGTTTGAAGTTGGGAAGGTACTGGCAACAAAAGGATTATTCATTGTATGTTCGGCAAACAACTGAAGGTTGAACCTGTCACTCAATACGTAATCAGCGGTAAGCCCGGCTGTAAATACTTTCTGACCTACCACAGGCTGATTGACATCTTCAATAAGTTTTCTTGCCAGAGTTTTATTATCCCTGACAGACAGGGCAAACCTCATGTTAAGGTCGCTTTTCAAAGACTTTTGTCCACCTCTGCTTTTCAGAATTATCTGTACTTCATCGAACCTGTATCCGGCTTCGATGATAAGTTCATTGATCCTGGCATCAGCAATCTGGTTACTGGTAAGATTAAGTGACACAGTACGGGATTTCCTCCATTCAAACCTGGTACTAAGATTGTTCTTCCAGTTCATGTCGATATTAATGAGCGGACTGAACTGCTCATTAATTGTTACAACACCAATTTCATACTGCTGAATAAAGTTATTCTGCAGATCCCTGAGATTATTTACCCCGCTGGCATCAGAAATAAAATTCAGGTTTGTCGTATAGTTACCTACCTGATATGTACTTCTGTACTGATGTGATATATTTACAGACCTGAAAGTTTTTTGTATAAACGGGTATCTTGATAAACCGTCAAATGTGAATCTCCAGTTCGGCCTCATCTTCAATGCTGAAGGAAAAGTTTCCAGAGAGACCTTTTCAGGATCTGTTTTTGTATAAGCTGCAATGAATGCCGGTATCATTACTTCGCGGGAAGCCCTGCCATAACCACTTTTATAAGGGCCTTTGATTGTCTCTCCTGTAAGAGGATCAATATCCGGGTCATAATAAGGATCTGTTTTCATTCTCTCTTCAGCCCTCCTCGAAGAAATGATTGTTAAATATTCCTTGAACTTTTCAAAAGTGGGTGAGATATAATCATTTGCCTTGGTCACTTTTTCGAAAGCAGTACCCCACGAGATGACTGATATGGAAAAATTACCGGTAATGATCCTGTTCCGTGTACTGTCCGGAAAATTTCCGTTGAAATCTGCTATATAATATGCACTCACTCCTTCAAGAAATCTTCTGTCGGCATTAACATCTATTCTCATTCCCGGAAATGGCTCAACCTGTGCCCTGGCTGAAAGATCAAACCTGTTGTTGTAATTTGAAGGGATGTTCAGAAGCGTATCTTTTGACAGCCATCCGTTCGCTGCAGCCTTATCAAAGAAATTCTTATCACTGTATCCGAGAATAAAAGGCCAGCCCGGTGCCAGAATATCATTATAATCCGACATCCCCAGATACCGTGTTCCTGGCATATATCCGGGAAGAAACTGTCCCTGAGAAGATGAAAGTGTTAGACTTGCATTTCTTAATCCCATTAATGCCCGGACTAAGTATTCACCTGTGATTATAAATGGACTACGTTTGACAGGAACCCTGCCTTCAATATCTACCTGTGCTCCGTCTACCCTTTCGGTAGTAGTAAAGTTAATACGGTTATCATTAACAATCTCAAGTTTACCCTGAACTTCTTCGCCTTGCTTATTTGTGACCTTAACCTTCACATCGCTGGTCTTAAGATTATGTGTAATCCCTCTTGCAATATTGGGCCTGAAATTTATGTTAGTTCTGGAAAATATAACTGTTTTATATTCACGTTTCATCCTTTGAGCTGCATCCGGGCGTGTGTTGTTCTCAATCTGCTTAAGGAATTTTGACTTGCCATAAAGCGTTGTGAAAGAAGCCATTGCAGTTAACGATAATTCATTATGGTTCTTGATTGAGTTACCGATATCAATATTCATGCTGTCAGGGTATATCGGGCCTGCAAGCCATGTATAATCAGAACCATAACGTGCATTTGCATTGACCCATGATAAGAAAGGTAGCTTATTGACAGGCAGTGTATAAGTAAGATTCAGGTAGTGATTATAATTTGTTGTCCTTCCGAAATTCCTGAGATTGGTCATGACTGAATCGCGCCAAAGATTATAATGTGTGCTGTATCTTCTCCTGTCAACACCTCCTGCCGGTTCATCTATTCTTGCGATATTATTTGCAGTAAAATCAAATTTAAGCTGTCTTGTTAAATCATATTTGAAATCAAACATTCTTGTCCATTCAAAATCCTTCCTGAAAGTTGGCGTAATCCTTATATAAGGATTATTTATATTTCTTGATTTGACTTCATTATAATAACGGTTCAGATCGGTTCTGAAAGCAATGCTCCTTGGGAATACATAAAAGTTGAAATCCTTGATCAGCCTGAATACAGGAGAATTCAATAATTTAACATTTTTAAACGGAGCGATATTGGCCGGCTGTGCTTCATAATTATAATTCAGGCCTCCCCTGTAGTTTTTTTCAAGATCTATCTCTGTCTTTGTACTGCTCTTATATATTTCATTATATGTATAATTTACACTCAGATTGGCAAGATCCCACACATGAGCTTTTTCTCCCCGCCGGGTCACACCGGCATTACTTACGGCAATTGTTTTCCTCTGTGCAAAATCCTCGGCAATTGTTTTTATTGAATCGCGTATATTTTTGTCGCCTGCATTCATGAGTGCATCATCCAGATAAATATCCGGATCGAGAGGATTATAGAGCGGTCTTATCCTGGCTTCTGAGTATCCCATATATACAGGAAGTCTTACACCTGCTTTTTCGGGAAAGAACTTACCAAGTTCCAGAGTTGAAGAAAGATCATATTTTACAATAGTTTCCTTGCTGCGTTCATTTACTTTTTTCTCGATGGATCCCCATCCTGGTGTGCTTGTCTGGCCAACCATATCAACAGTACCGAAATCAGCCAGTCTGGCCTGTAGGTGTGCATTGGCAGCCCACCCTCCGTCCTCAATAAAATCACTTAGCCTGAGCTCATTCACCCATATCTCTCCCGATTTCGGATTCCCGTCATCCCTGTTTGGATTTCTTGTCCTGATGGGATTTCTTACCCCTATCATTATAACCTTGACGTTACTCAGATTGGGATTGCCGGATACTGATATCCTGTGGCCTTCATTCACATAAATAAAAACATCGGAGACACTAAGTGAGGATCCCGCTTCAAGCATTTTTTTGTTTCTCTCCTGTTTTGCATCCTGAAAAACTGTTAAATCAATGTTGAAACTGTTTGCTTCCGGCCAGACAATAGCTCTCGATTCATCTGCCTTATTATTATATCGTCCCGGTGGAGTAAGCTTCAGAGGTATTTCATATTCATAGAAATTGCTCTTATAGTCTGACCCGATCCGGATAAAAGCTGTCAGTTCATCATCTGCGAGAGGCTGACCTATCATTGCTTCTGCATGAACTTCCATTCGTAAACGTCTGTATTGCCGAATATCAAGATTTACATTCCTGAAAGCAGCACGGGCATCACCATCTTCAAGATTCTGGACCCGGAGTACCATTGACTGTTCATTCAGTTGCCTGAGCTGTGGATTTGTCGGATCAGTGATACGGGTAAACCCGGGTGGAAGGACATAGTTGACCGGTTCTTTCCCGGAGTTTTCTTCAATGTTTACTGAACTGATTTCAAAAGTACCGTCTGATGCTTCAGGAATTGTTATTCTTTCGCCACCTTCCATAAAAGAAATATTGTATTTTCTCCATTCTGCCCTAACAAGATCGAAATCAGCAAAACGGAATATCACAGGTTCTGTGAATCCCTTCATGTACATTCTTATGAAACGGATAGATTTAAAATCATTGATCGATCCAATAACTCTGTTGTAATCCGTTATGGGGATCTTAAACTGATACCATTTTACTTTTGATTTTGAACCGTTTGCAAGTGTGGCTTCATATTCTATTTCATCAACTATGTAATTTGATCCGACTGCAATATCTTCCGGTCTCATACTAACCCTGTACTGATAATAACTCTCTGTCTCACTGAGAGTATTATCCCGGTTGATATCTTCCATATCAGGAAGGGTTGAACCCGTTGTAGGATAAGATTCGAGAGACATCTTGGATGTAGGTGAGTTTCCTTCCAGCCCGTTATAATTCTTATATCTGTCGAGAATACCAAGCTCAAGGAGATCATAATCCGACCCTCTGAAATAATGAAAATCATCATTCGAGGGATCTTTCAGGATTTCATGGTATATCTCAGATTTCGTTATCTGCCTTACTTGCTCAAGATAATCGGAAAAAAATGTTCTTTCATCCTCATTTATTAGACCGTCTAAACCCACATCCTGATATAATCTTGATTCAGGAGCATTATCGAAGGCATGAACGACTGACTGCACTGTGGGTACTCTTCCCCACGAAGTGGTATCGATATTTATGGGAATGGGAGAGCCCGGCAATCCGTTCTCAAAACTTTTTCGTGAATCCCGAAGAATATCCTCCGAAATATTGCCAAGGTTTATATAAAGGTCACCTCCTTCATGATCAGGTTTCTCAACAAAAGGATCCATCAGCCAGAATTTTATATACTGGATGTTTGCGGACTCAAAATCACTTGTCAGGACTTCCCTCATAATCCCTCCCCATCTAGACTGCGGATCATTCAACCTGCCGTCGGAATTAATACCTGCTGAATAAGCACTTGGATATGTGTCATAATTATAAGGTCCTTTTTCATCCGGGTAATAAGCCAAGTTCAGAACGGTGATATTGGTAGGTATACCGCTTGGACTTTCCCTGTAAGGAAAGATCTCGTTCTCATAGATCTCTCTTACAAAATGACTCGACTGGAGGTCCGGATCCCGCTTTATATGGTCGGGAGTCGAAGATCCGTTCCGTAACAGGAGGGGATCTATTACATACCAGGCTATTTTTGCCCTGTTAAAACCACTTGCAATATTATTATTGAGTCGCGATTCGGGAAAAATATTTTCCTGGCCCTGGGGAATACTGGCAATGGTCCATGCATTGAATGATTTCAGATCGAGCGGTATTTCACTTGATTCGAAGTCGTCAATATATGAATTACCAGCACTTGTTATTGCTCTGGAATGTCCGGGTATAAGTTGTGCAAATTCACCAAAGAATGATATTGATGAAGGTGTTTTGGTTTCCAATAAAGGTATCTTGTCGATTATATTGGTCAGTACCTGCGACTGGGTCTTATAGGAAGTATTTAAACCCCATATTGTATTTGAAATAGGTTCTTCACCGAAGTTTACTTTCTGAGTAT
>CAZPMM010000146.1:0-5608 GCA_964587405.1 uncultured Rikenellaceae bacterium | reverse complement strand
ATGATGCAAAACATTGAACGCAGAATATTCTTAAAAGGAGCTGCAGCAGCTTCCGCAATAACATTAATCTCACCATCGGCAGCATTCGGCTCCCGTGCAAATTCCGCCATAAGGATGGGTATCATAGGTTGCGGAGGAAGAGGTTCGGCAGTGATATCTTCGATAGTCGGCAATACAGACAGCCTACTTATCGCAATGGCCGACCTCTTTGACGACAAACTCAGGAGTGCTCTGCCTGTCTACAACAAGCTGAATTCCTCAAAGGGCGGCAGGCATATTCCTTTCCTTGCTTCACGATGCCGACAGGAATAAGGACATCGCATTTATAAATGGCATTGAATCGGGCATGCCTGTCAATGAAGCGCTGCAGGGTACAGAATCGACCCTCACTGCCATTCTTGGCAGGATGGCTGCAACATCCGGCGAAGTAATTACATGGGATGAGATGATGTTGTCGGGAGAGAGGCTCGATCCGATGCTCGATCTTGAACAATTCGATAAACCTGCAGTAAAATGAAGGATATGAACAGGAGGAAGTTTATCAGCAACACAATAATGGACATAGGCACAGGCAATATCTTTGTCAATTACGATACTGCCAACCTTGTAATGTATGGTAAGGCAAATCCTCTTGACGGACTAAAGGTAGTGGGCAGATATGTGAGAACGCTTCATGCCAAGGACGGCCTGTACCCTGTGAATCCGAACGAGCTCGGGAAGGAAGTACCTATTCCTGAAGGAGAGGTCAATTTTCCGGCGATTATATCTTACCTCAAAAAACTGGGCTTCAGGGGAAGCGTCACTATTGAGAATGAACTGGGTGAACATAACAGGGATTATCTGCTCAGTACCAAATCATACCTTGAAAAGCTTATAAAACTGAACGAATAGATATGGTCCATGGAACTATTAGGTGTTTCTTTGATCTCTGTGATGTATAATTATTCATAGATGTTTAATGAGAGCAAATAATAATATCATAACGATCAGAAGCTTAAATTTTCCGCTGAACTGAATGTGAAAAATGCTGCTTTGCATATTCCTTTGCAGTTAAGCCGGTTATTAATTTAAACTGCCTGTTGAAATGTGATATATTGTTATAACCGGTTGCATAGCAGATCTGAGATATTGGCTTATCCTCATTAATCAATAGCTTACAGGCATGTGCTATCCTTATTTCATTTAAAAATTGGGAACAGGTTTTCTTTGTTCTGTTTTTAAAATATCTGCAAAACGAAGATTTATTAAGATTAACAATTTCAGCCATCTTATCCAGAGTAATTTCATTAGAAAAATTTTCCATAAGATAATTCATCACTTTGTTTATTCTCTCAGTATCCGTATTATTAATAGTATTTGCATATCCCGCGCTTGACAGGAGCATGTATTCATCAATATTGGCAATTGCATCCAGTGTTGATAAAAAAGCAGTCAGTCTGTCAATACCTGAAGTATAGTAAACTTTTTTTATCAGATTTGCGATATTGCTACGATTTTTTCCGCTAATGAGTACTCCCTGCTGACCTAAGATGAACAATTTTCTGATATGTGTGAACTCGGGCAGATTGAAAAATCCCGGAGAGAGTGCATCCTCCCTGAACTGGATAACATAAACATCAACATATTTGTCATCCTTTCCCTGATAGAAATCCTTGTCATTTCTCCATACATGGGGAAGATTAGGGCTGATAAACATCAGATCACCATCTGAAAATTGACCAATATGATTACCCATCAGCCTTATACCGTAGCTTTTTTCAACGAAAATAATCTCATATTCGGGATGATAATGCCAGGGATAATCCATATATGGCGTGATCTCTCTCTTTACATAAATTGACGAAGTGGCAATCTGGGGAACTTTTTCCAGTTTAGGTTGCATAATAATTGTAGATTAAATTGCATTATATTTATTCTCTTATGTCGATATATGCAAAAATAGTGTTACTATTTGAAAAATCAATAGTATTATTTGAGATTATTGAATCTTATTTTTGTTATTTTCAGGGGAAGATAATTATAGATTTATAATTTGCAGATATCCCAGTGAATGATAGAGAATTGTCTTGCCAGCTTGCTATGCTATAAACGGGTCATGAGATTTATACTTACAATAGCACAGGGATATTTAAGATTAACATATAACACAAATACGGGTGGAAAAGTAAAAAATTTAATGTTATCTTTCTAAAATAATGAAGTAAAATATTGAAACAAGCTATTCCCAAATGAAATACAGAGTATTACCTATATATTTGGTTTTTTTATCCATGGGTATGATTGATGCCGTAGGGCCAATGGTAAGCCTGGCAAGAGAATCGTTCAAAATTTCCATTACAATGGCAACACTACTCCCGTTGCTTGGATATTTGATGTATGGTCTTTTATCAGTACCTATAGGTCTTCTTCAGGACAGGAAAGGAAAAAAATTCATATTGAATCTAGGTCTTTCTGTAGCTACTTTTGGCCTTATATTGCCGATCTTTTCCGGTATGTATGGCAGAATGATTGTTGACAGCTCATCGTTGATACAGTTCTATAAGATCCTGCTGGCAATTTTACTCCTGGGTGCCGGAGGATCCATTCTGCAGGTTTCAGGAAATCCTTTTATGCGTGATGTTTCCGAAGAGGGTCATTATTCAAGAAATCTTTCCCTTGCACAGTCTTTTATAACAGTCGGTTCCTCGATGGGATTTCTTTTACCACCTGTAATACTGCATGTATTCGGACTTGACTGGAGCATATTGTTCCCTGTTTATTCATGTATCACAATAACAGCACTTATCTGGCTGAACTCTGTAAAAATAAAAGAGAAGAAAGGATCCGATGATCATCATGCATCATTCAGATCATGTCTGAACCTACTGAAAAATAGGTATGTCCTTTTAATGGTACTGGGTATCTTTATTTATTGCGGCGTTGAGATAGCAATGAGTTCACATGTACCCATTCTTCTCAAGGAAAGATATATGATATCGGTTGAAAAAATGGGACTCCTTATCAGCTGGTCGTTGTTTTACCTTCCTATTCTGCTGGGACGTTTTTTCGGATCATTTATTATGGCTCGTATCGTTCCAAAGAAATTGTTGCTGATTACAGGGGTTGTCGCACTAACGGGGATCTTATTGATATTCAGCAATTCATTTGTTTTAACATTAGTAGGAGTTCTGCTTACCGGGCTGGGATTTGCAAATATTTTCCCGCTGATTTTTTCAATTACCATTGAAAGCATGCCCAGCCACACCAATGAATTATCAGGTTTGATGGTCTCTTCAATAGCAGGGGGAGCAGTAATACCGCCCATTATGGGTATGGTCGCCGATAATACATCGATTCTGATGGCATTTATTGTACCTCTTCTATGTATTATTTACCTAATATTTGTAGCATTAGTTAATAACAGAAAAAAGATTAGTTTTAATGAAAGCAAACTCAATTAAAGCAGGTTTTGTCGGATTTGGTGAAGTAAATTCACCCCAGCAGTTAATAAAAGATAAATGTCTTTCAGCCAGACATGAAATAGAATCACTGGGTTATAAGATCATTACAACAGACCATGTGACAGATGATCCTGATGGAATTGATGTAAAAAGAGCAATTCGCGATTTAAAGAAGGAAGAATTTGATCTCCTGATTATATGCTTAGCAGGCTGGATACCTTCTCATGCTGTAATAGCTGTAACTGAGGAATTCAGGGACAAACCAATGATACTGTGGGGACTTTCCGGGGATATAAAAAATGGAAGACTCGTTACTGCAGCTCCGCAAGCCGGAACAACAGCTCTTAGAAAAATATTTGAAGATCTTGGTTATAAGTTCAAATATGTATATAATATCGTGGGCAAACCATCACCTTTGGAGAAAATTAAAAGCTTTTCTGTTGCCGCATCAGCCTGCAAAACTTTGAAAAGTACAAAAATTGGAATGATGGGATTCCGGGATATGAGATTATATAACACTCTTTACGAAGGTTTATCCCTGAAAAAGCTGATGGGAATTGAGGTTGAGTTCTTTGAGATGTTGGAGATGTTACAATTGTATGATAAAAATGATAAGGGGGAAATCGATAAACTTTTATTAAAGATCAAATCGGAGTGGGACTTTGAAAAGCCGGCCGATGATGATTTTTTAAGACGGGGGATTTCATATTACTTGGCAATTAAAAAGATTGCTGAAAATAATAGTTACAATGCAATATCTCTGAAAGATGTCGATGGAATGAAGAAGATCCTTAATTTCCCTCCCGCGATGATATTTATGTTGCTTTCAGATGAAATGAAATTATGTACAATACCGGAAAATGATACAATGGGTGCGGTTACACAATTGATAGTTAGGTATTTAACCAAGCAGTGTGCTGCTTATCTTGAGTTTTATGAATTTTTCGATAAGAGTGTTCTCATGGGAGTGCCCGATTTTGTCCCGGCGGAAGTAGTTGATGGCAGGATAAAAGTTACTCCGGCTGCATTTGGAAGTATAAGCGGGGGGATTCTGAACATATCAACTTTAAAAACAGGAAGGTTAACTATGGTAAGATTATCAAACCAGGGATCGGTTTATACGATGCATATATGTATGGGTGAGGGACGGCTGAAATCATGGGAGGAGGCCGGATGGGCACAGCCAGCCCCACAACTTCCAAGTCTGGAGATATTCCTTGATTCTTCTGTTGAAGAATTTGCCGGAAATATTTCAGGGCAACATTATATTATTGCATATGGTGATCATTCGGAATCTTTAAAAGATTTTTGTTACCTGAAAGACATCAAAGTCGTATAAAAGTTTGAAATTAATTTATTTCATATGAAGTACGATGTTGTTGTTGCTGGTTACACCTGTGTTGATATCTTTCCTCAGTTTAACAGAGATATAGCATCAGCCGATATCACGAGTCTATTTAAACCAGGTAAGCTTATAGAGATTGATGGGATGGATTTTGTCCTTGGAGGCGTTGTTCCTAATACCGGATTGGCAATGAACAGGTTCGGCAGAAAAGTCTGTCTTAATGGATTGATAGGGAATGATTTTATTGGTAAAATGGCGAAAGAAATTCTTGACGCCTCTGGTATATCAGGAGGTTTTGCAATCACTGAAGAAGCCGGTACCGCGTTCAGCATTGTACTTGCTCCCCCCGGTATTGACAGGATATTTCTTGAATCACCGGGATGCAACAAAATATTTGACACTTCATTTATTGATTTTGATGCTGTATCTGAGTCTGGAATATTTCATTTCGGTTATCCTCCCTTGTTGAGAAAGTTTTATCTGGATAATGGTCGTCAGTTAACGGATTTGTTCACTAAAGTCAGGAATATGGGTGTTGTAACATCTCTTGACTTCAGTTTACCTGATCCTGGCAGTGAATCAGGTAAAGTTGACTGGCCGGAGATTATGAAAAATACATTACCGTTTGTGGATATATTCCTGCCGAGCCTTGAAGAAGTAGTTCAGATAATGATGCCGGGGAAATACAATTATTTACAATCAATAAACGGAAAAACAGGTGCGGATAAGAAAAAAGCAATAATTGATCTTGCAAGAGAGGCGGGAAGACTGATAATTGATTCCGGAGTGAAAGTCTTATTGATTAAAGCCGGAGAAAATGGAA
>CAZPMM010000145.1:0-5611 GCA_964587405.1 uncultured Rikenellaceae bacterium | reverse complement strand
CCGGCAATAGCATTCTGCTTTACAAATTCGCGACGGGTAAAATTTGATTTTCTTTTCATAGCAAATATATTTTCGTTAGACATTAAGAGTTCTGATTTTCTATTACCATACGGTTAATTCCGGCAACGTGTGCTTCCTGCCGGATGTCAAACACCGTAAACTATTATCATATTTCATTTTCACCTTTAACATATCCGAAATTTGCCAGTATACCACCATCAACGTATAAAATATGTCCGTTTATGAAATCACTTGCCTTTGAAGCCAGGAAAAGTGCAGCATTAGCCACATCTTCAGGCTTTCCCCATCTTCCTGCCGGAGTTCTTGTCATGACCAGATCATTAAAAGGATGTCCGTTCTCACGGATTGGTCCTGTCTGAGCCGTGACGATATATCCCGGACCGATTCCGTTTATCTGAATATTATATTTTGCCCATTCACATGTCATATTTTGTGTCAACAGCTTTAATCCGCCTTTTGCTGAAGCATATGCAGAAACAGTATTACGTCCGTAAACACTCATCATTGAACACATATTGATTATTTTCCCGGCTCTCTTTTCAATCATTCCGGGAACAACACGTTTTGATACAATGAAAGGAGCCACAAGATCAACATCAATTACCTGTTTGTAATCATCTGTGGTCATGTTCAGAATAGGGATGCGTTTTATTATTCCAGCATTATTTACTAGGATATCGACAGGTCCCACGTTTGTTTCGATTTCTGATATACTCCTGTCGACATCAGCCTCATTAGTAACATTAAATATAAGTGTATAAACCTCAAGTCCCTCTTTCCTGAAGACTTCCTTACAGGCAGAAAGTTTTTCTTCCTGAATATCATTTACACAAATCTTTGCTCCGGCTTTCCCAAGAAGAAGGCCAATAGCAAGACCTATTCCATGTGTTCCTCCAGTAATGAGGGCTACCTTACCGTTAAGATCGAATAATTCCTTCATTTCACTCTTTTTTTAACTCTCTGTATCTGTGTTGGTTCTTATAATTATTTATAAATAAGACACACAGAAACACAGAGATTATATTTACTTAAGGGTATCAGGAAAACGTTCGTCCTTATCGCCGTAATCGAGATTTTCGCCTGCCATACCCCAGATAAATGTATATCCTGAAGTTCCTGCAGCACTGTGAATGCTCCATGAAGGAGAAAGAACTGCCTGGTCATTGACCATCCATATATGTCTTGTCTCATCCGGATCTCCCATAAAGTGGCAAATAGCCTGTTTTTCCGGAACTTCAAAATAGAAATATGCTTCCATTCTCCTGTTATGAGTATGGACAGGCATTGTATTCCAAACACTACCCGGTTTTAATTCGGTCATTCCCATCTGAAGCTGACATGTCGGAAGAACACTGTTAACAAGTAGTTTTATTACAGCCCGGTGATTAGATGATTCAAGACTACCCATTACATTTATTTCAGCATCATTTTTTGTAACCCTTCTGGAAGGATAGGAATGGTGGGCCGGCGCCGAATTAATGTATAGTTTTGCAGGTTTTGACGGATCTGCTGATCTGAATACCACATTCTTTGTACCCTGCCCAAGATAAAGAGCATCTTTATAATTCAGCTCATATTCAGCATCTGCTGTCTCTATAATTGCTGAACCACCTGTATTTATTATACCCATTTCCCTGCGATGAAGGAAATCCGGGGCTTTAAGATCATCAAATGTTTCAAGTTTAAGCGATGTCGTAAAAGGCATTGCACCTCCTACTATATACCTGTCATACATTGAATAAACTAAATAAATCTCACCCGGATGAAAAATCTTTTCAATCAAAAATTCCTTTCTTAATTTTGTTGTGTCATAGTTTTTAACATCCTCCGGATGCCCAGCATATCGTACTTCCGTCTTCATAATGAATTATTTTGTAATTTATATATAGCTAAGTTTTTACATTATTCTTTATATCCATAATATATCCCTATTAAACAAAAATACAATCTTTGTCCGATAATAAATCAAAATGAGGATACAATTTAAAAATCAGCCACGAAGGAACAGGAACACCGGGTCAATGATTTATTTTCATAACCTTTGTACGCTTCTGTGGTTAAGAATATTATAATGTAAAAACTTATTTAACATCTCTTATGAATTGTTTTTTTGGAAGATTAAATTGTTATTCCTATTTTTCGACATCTTAAACTACTTTTATTTCAGCTGTTGTTCACAGCAATATATAATGTATAAAATATAATTACAGATGAAGAAATTTATTAATGAAGATTTTCTGCTGACAAATAAGACTGCATCAAGGCTATATCATCAGTATTCTGAAAATCAGCCGATAATTGATTTTCATTGTCATTTGTCACCGGCTATGATAGCGGACGACAGGCAGTTTGATAATCTGACCCAGGCATGGCTTGAAGGAGACCATTATAAATGGCGTGCCATGAGAACAAATGGAATTGATGAAAAATACTGTACAGGTAATGTCCCGGATATTGAAAAATTCAGAAAATGGGCAGAGACAGTTCCTGTTGCTGCCGGTAATCCTCTGTATCACTGGACACATCTTGAACTTGCGCGGTATTTTGGCATATATAATCTGCTTTCACCAAAAACGGCTGATGAAATATATGCAAAGACGAGCGAAATGCTCAAAACAAAGGAATTCAGTATCCGTTCTTTACTTAGAAAATTCAAAGCTGAAGTGATTTGCACTACAGATGATCCTTCGGATACTCTTGAATATCACAAAAAACTGCAGAGTTCATTTGAAATACTGGTACTTCCTACATTCAGACCGGATAATGTTATCAAGACAGATGATCCTGTCAGATTCAGTGCTTATATTGAAAAGCTTGGCAAATCTGCAAACAGGGAAATAAAAGATTTCGAAACCCTCATCGAGGTACTTGACGAAAGGCATAACTTTTTCCATCAGATGGGAGGAAGATTATCGGATCACGGACTTGACAGATTCTATTTTACTACTTTTACACCGACTGAAGCTGACAGAATATTTAAAAAACTATTAAAAGGTGAACATATCTCTGAGGAAGAATCAGAAAAATACAGAACTGCTGCCATGACGGAACTATGCAGGATGAATCATAAAAGAGGCTGGACACAGCAATTTCATGTAGGTGCTCTAAGGAATAATAATTCCAGGGCTTTCAGGCTTCTGGGGCCCGATACGGGATGGGATTCGATCGGAGCACCACAGGATGCATTCAGAATGTCGGGATTCCTTAACAGTCTGGATGACACTGCACAATTGAGCAAGACAATACTATATAATCTCAATCCGGCAGACAATGAAATGCTGATAACAATGGCCGGTAACTTCAATGATGGTTCAACCGCTGTAAAAGTTCAGTACGGAGCTGCATGGTGGTTCCTCGACCAGAAGACCGGAATGGAAAAACATATCAGGGATCTTTCCTCATTCGGGCTTATGAGAAGATTCGTAGGAATGGTAACCGATTCAAGAAGTTTCCTTTCATACCCGAGACATGAATATTTCAGAAGGGTGGTCTGTAATTTTGTGGGCGAAGAAGTTGAGAAGGGTTATATCCCGGATGAAGAGGAAATTCTTAAACCAATAATTGAAGGTGTCTCTTATAAAAATGCAAAAGAGTATTTTGGTTTCGGAAAATAACAGGTTTATTATCATTTTTTTAAATTTGCCGCTATATTCCAAACCGCTTATCTGGTGCTCTCAGAGTTAAGATTCGTGTTTATTTGTGGTTAAAAAGATATGTTAATAACACTAAGAGCAATAAAAAATTAAAAAGAACAAAACAGAAATAAATAATATATAAATAATTAATACTTAACATATATGAACGAACTTAATTTAAAAGGTAAAGTGGCCGTTGTAACCGGCGGTGCCGGGGTGATATGCTCAGAGATGGCAAAATCACTTGCTGCACAGGGTGTCAGAACAGTAGTTCTTGACCTAAACGAAGAAGCTGCCAAGAAGGTTGCAAATGAAATTGAAAATGAATTCAATACGCCATGTCTGGGCATATCGGCGAGTGTTCTTGATAAAGCTTCACTTGAAGCTGCAAAACAAGAGATAAACGACAAGTTCGGGGAAATAGATATACTTGTAAATGGCGCCGGAGGTAATTCACCCGCAGCAACAACAAAAGTAGAGAAGATGGATGGATCAGAAAACCCGGAAGATACCTTTTTCGGACTGAATCCGGAAGGATTTGACAAAGTATTTGATCTTAATTTCAAGGGTACCCTGCTCCCTTCAATGGTATTTGCAAGCGATATGGTAAAAAAACGTTCAGGGGTAATAGTAAATATATCCTCGATGAACTCATACAGACCACTTACAAAAGTTGTCGCATATTCTGCCGCCAAATCTGCTATTAATAATTTCACATTATGGCTTTCTGTTCATTTTGCCAAAACAGGTATCAGAGTGAATGCAATTGCACCCGGTTTTCTTCTGACTAACCAAAACAGGTTCCTCCTGGTTGATGAAAAGACAGGAGGACCAACCCCAAGAGGACAAAAAGTGTTGAACAGCACACCAATGGAGGCATATTGTGATCCTGAAGAATTGACAGGCACTTTGTTATACCTTGTTTCAGATCTCTCAAAGGCTGTTACTGGTGTTGTAATTCCTGTGGATAAAGGATTCAGCGCATTTAGCGGGGTGTAACAAAAAGCGGGGTACGGAAAACAGAGAACGAGAGTATAGAATGCTAATTTGCTGGTTATAAGCGGTTAAAAGCCTTGAGGCCGGATACTGCATACCGGACATTGGTTACCGGATACAGAATACTGGTCGTTGAATTTTTATAATAATTATTAATAAATCGAATGATATACTATCAATCAGGTTCAGAAAATACCGTTATAGGTCCTGAAAGCCTTGAACACGGACTCTTTTCAGCTCTTGACAAGATCGGGCAGAAAAAGAAAGTACTTGTGATACCTCCCGACTTTACACGCTTTCATTCAAGAGCAGGAGATATAACATGCCTTCTGTATAAGTATTACAGGGAAAACCTTAAGGATATTCTGCCTGCCATTGGAACTCATGTTGCAATGACTGATGAACAGCTTGATGAAATGTTCCCGGGAGTGCCGAAAGAGCTTTTCCGTGTTCACGACTGGCGAAAAGATGTTGTTACAGTTGGTACCGTTCCGGGGGAATTTATTTCTGAAATTACAGGCGGTGCACTTGATTATCCCTGGCCTGCTCAGCTTAACAAGCTTGTTTGCTATGGCGGACATGACCTTATTCTGTCAGTTGGCCAGGTTGTGCCTCATGAAGTGATAGGAATGGCAAACTATAATAAAAACCTTTTTGTCGGCACAGGTGGTTCAGAGGGAATTAATAAAAGTCATTTTGTCGGTGCTGTCCACGGCATCGAAAATATACTGGGCAAAGCCGATAATCCGGTAAGAAGAATGCTCAATTATGCATCTGAACATTTCATAAAACATCTTCCTGTTGTCTATATTCATACAGTAATAAGCCGCGATGATTCAGGAAAGCTTGTCATACGAGGACTTTATATAGGAGATGACTATGATGTATTTTCCAATGCTGCATCATTGTCTCTCAAAGTAAATTTTACAATATTTGAAGAAGCTCTTAAAAAAGTTGTT
>CAZPMM010000144.1:0-5621 GCA_964587405.1 uncultured Rikenellaceae bacterium | reverse complement strand
TGATGCTGAGACAGGAGCACCTCTTGTTTTTGCCAGCATTTCTGTCACAGAATCAAATGTGGGTATTATTACCAATATCGATGGTGAATTCACATTGAAAATAAGTCCGGAATTACTACAACATAGTATTGTGGTTACCTATCTGGGGTATAAGAACAAAATTATCCCCATAAGCTCTCTACGTGATAATGGATATAAGAATGTTATTTCACTTGAGACAGCCCCGGTACCAATAAAGGAGATCATTGTAAGGCCTATTGATCCTGAAGGGATAGTTGAAAAGGCCATCACCAGAATAGGAAAGAATTATGAATCGGTACCAAATCTTATGACAGCCTTCTATCGCGAGACAATCCGCAAAAACCGCACTTATGTTTCAATAGGCGAAGCAGTTGTAGAAATATTTAAAGCTCCTTACAATAATGATCTCCGATTTGACGGTGCAAGAATCTATAAAGGCAGAAAAAATACCGATGTCGTAAAAATGGATACAATACTCTTCAAGCTTCAGGGAGGAACAACAAGTGTTCTTCTGCTCGACATTGCAAAGAATACGGAAGCAATACTGACACTTGATGCCATGAAATATTATAATTACTCGCTTACAGGTGTAATTGAAATTGACGATAAACCTCATTATGTAATTAGTTTCATTCAGAGGCCTTCTGTTGATCAGCCATTATTCATGGGAAGCCTTTTCATTGAGATGGAATCAAATGCAATAACAGAAGCTGAATTCGGATTCAACTTATCAGACAAAGCTGCTGCAACATCCATTTTCATCAGGAAAAAACCACTAGGAATGGAAGTTACTCCTGAAATCGCAACATACAGAACAAAATACCGCGAACAAAACGGAAAATGGTATTTCTATTATTCAAGGGCAGAGGTCAAGTTTAAGGTTGACTGGAAGAAAAAACTGTTCAATACTTTTTATACAACCATGTCGGAAATTGCTGTAACTGATCGTACCGACCAGGAAGTTATTAAATTTGCAGGTAAGGAAAAAGTAAGATACACCGATATCTTTTCTGAAAAGGTAAGTGCATTTGCCGATCCGGATTTCTGGGGCGACTATAACGTGATAGAGCCGGATCAAAGTATCGAATCTGCCATACGAAAGCTCAGTCGCAAGCTTAAATTCAGTGACAGGAAAGATCTCAAGGAATAATGAATTTCAATTAATGATCAGTGATAATGAAATAATAAAGAAGATCCGGCAAGGTGATATTAAACAATTTGAATCACTTTTCCGGTCTTCTTATGTTTCACTTGTAAAATATGCAAAATCATTTGTAAAAGACCATGATACTGCCGAAGAGATTGTACAGGATCTTTTCGTCAAAATATGGTCTGAAAGAGATAAAATAAAGATAAAAACAACTCTTAAGGGTTATCTTTTCAGAACAGTACATAACAAGTGCCTTCATCTGCTGAAACATAAAAAAGTGGTTGAAAAACATGAAAAAGAGATTATTCAGGATAAAAAAACATATGCCGGTAAAACCTCGGAGCTGGTGCAGTATAATGATCTCCGTACAGCAGTTGCAGGCATAATGGAACGACTACCCGAGAGATGCGGAAAAATATTCTGTATGAACAGATTTGAAGGAATGACTTATACAGATATAGCACTCAGACTCGGTATTTCAGTCAAAACAGTCGAAGCCGATATGAGTAAAGCACTTAAGGAATTCAGAAAAGCATTAAAAGAAAAATGAGAGAAAAGAATAAAACAGATAATTATCAAGGCAGGGAATGGGAAGAACTGGCAAAAATGGGCGGCGATAGTAACATCAATGTCGATAAAGCATGGAATAAGATATATTCAAGGATAAATGAACCGGGAGAGATTAAAACCGGCCGTTTATTACTGCCCGGAAATAATTTCTTCAGAATTGCCGCTGCCATAATCCTGATGCTGGGTATTGGATTGGCAGGTCTTTATTTATCTGAAAGATCTGTCTTCAATAAGAAAATTATTGTTACCACCGGTATCAATCAAAAAAACCTTGAGCTTACACTACCCGATGGAAGTGTTGCTATACTCAACCGCGAGACCATTCTCAGCTACCGCTCTGATTACGGAAAAAACGAAAGAAAAGTATCACTGTCCGGAGAAGCTTTCTTTGAAATAACTCCAGACCAGAATAACCCTTTTACAATTGATGCCGGTAAAGCAAAGGTAAAAGTCCTTGGGACTTCTTTTAATGTAATTACAAGCAACCAGGATGCTGCTGTTGAAGTATTTGTCAAAACAGGAATGATTTTGCTTTCCGATAATTCAGGTAGCAAAACACTTCTCCTTGATTCAGGGTATGTGGGTATTATAGATTCAGAAAAATCAGCCAGATCAGTTAATGAAAATCCGAATTATATGGCATGGAACACGGGTGTCCTGGTTTATGATGGTCAGTCTCTCGATATAGTATTCAGGGATCTTAAGAGAGTGTATAACATGGAAATAATCGCAGATGATCCATCTATTCTGAAGGAAACATGGACATCACCTATCAATAATCAGGCACCGGACACAATTATTCGCCTGATTTGTTATAGTTTTAACCTGGGTTATACGAAAGAGGGAAACGTATACCATCTTTCAAAAAAATGACTCATTTTCTGAAAAATGTTGTCAGAATATGGCTACATACTGAAAAAGACAGAAGCCATTTTACTGATTTTTTTACTGAACCTGTGGAGTGGTGTAAAAGCACAGGATAATATTCTGGATTCCCTGTTTTCATTTACCCAGGGTACGGTAAAAACAGTCAATGCGCTTAATCTTATTACCAGGCAAACCGGTTATTATTTCACTTATGACAGTCGTCTTATTGATGCCGAAAAGAAAACTGATTTTCAATTCCGCAGCACACCTCTCAGAATTATTCTCAATTCCATTCTCGGCAATGATTCACTGAGATACACGATAGTTGATAAATATATTATCATCTCAAGATTTGTACCTCTTCCTTCTGCACAGACTGATTCAATTATCCCTTCCGGAAGGGAATATATTACCGGTACCGTCGTGGATGCCGATTCGGATGAACCCCTTCCTTTTGCTACAGTCGGATTAAAAAATACCGGAAAAGGAACCGTTTCAAATGCAAACGGGGAATTCGGCATGAACATTCATCCCGGATGGCCGGCTGATACTCTATCAATCTCATACCTGGGATATCTGTCACGTGAAATACCAGTCGTTCAGGCTGTGGGCAATAACTTTACCATCAGGATGCAGAAAGAATTCATATCCATTCCCGAAATTATAATTAAAACGCAGGCTGCCCAGGAGATTATTTACAAGGCATTCTCGGCTATTTCCTCAAACTACGGAAATACACCGGTAATTCTTACCGGCTTCTATCGCGAAGGGGTAATGAAGAAACAGGAACTTCAGAATTATTCTGAAGCGATAATCAGTATTTACAAAAGTTCATACTCCGGATCTTTACTGAGAGATCAGATAAAAATTCTGAAAAGCAGGAAAATTGATAATGTCGACAGAACGGATACTCTCGCAATCAGGCTGAAAGCAGGATTAAGTACATGTTTGGAACTCGACGGGATCAGAAACCATTTTGACTTCATATCAAGACAAAACATGCCCGAATACAGATATATAATAAGTGATATTGTATCATATGATGATGAATCAGCTTTTGTTATCGATTTCGAGCAGAGAGAAAATGTGGATTTGCCTCTTTACCGCGGATCCCTGTACATCAATACGTATGATTTTGCTATCCTCCATGCTGATTTTGAACTCCATCCCAAATATATAAATAAGATGAAAAGTTCATTCATTTCCGGTTCCTCAAGGGGTTTCGATACCTGGCCCCAGACTGTTAAATACTCAGTAAGTTACCGCAAATTCAATAACCGGTACTTCCTTAATCATGTGAGAGGAGACCTTGTTTTCCTCTCGAAACAAAAAAGAAGATTGTTCAATAGCCAGTTCAAAGTATTTTTTGAACTGGCAATCACCGATATGAATGCTGAATCTGTAAGCCGCTTCGACAAGGAAGAGCTTGCTCCCATTCATTCCGTTTTTTCAAGAACAATAACAAGTTATGATTCAAAATTCTGGGAGAACCAGGATTTTTTAAGGCCTGAAGAAAATCTCCTTCAGGCATTGAAGAATATGAAAGTTAAATTACAGGAGTTCTCCGAATAGTTTCAATAACTGTCTATCAGATTATAAAGGCTTGTGAGGTCGGGAGTAAGAACCACTTCTGTCCTTCTGTTCTTCTGACGTGCATCCTGAGTATTCCTGGCATCCACAGGCAGATATTCGCCGTGTCCGGCAGCAGTAAGTCGCTTTGGATCAATCCCTGTACCATCGAGTAATACCCTCACCACTGTTGTTGCCCTTTTTACACTCAGATCCCAGTTATCCCTGAGTTGGCTTCCCGACGGATTATATGGTACATTATCGGTATGTCCTTCAATGGTGATCTGTATCCCCGTGTTCCTTTCAAGTACAACTGCCAGTTTTCTTAAAGCATTACGTCCTTTGCTGTCAATCTCCCAACTGCCCGATCTGAATAAAAGCTCTTCATCCAGCGAAACATATACTTTACCGTTCTTTTGTGTCACAGTGAGACCATTATTCTCAAATCCAAGCAGGGCTTCAGATACTTTGTTCTTCAGATCCCGTGCTATACTTTTCTGAGCATCCAGTATCTTTTCAAGTTCCACAAGCCGTGCATTACGCTTTTCTAGTTCATAGCTAAGTTCATCAAGCGATGCTTTCTTTGTATCAAGAGCCGATTCAAGCTGACGTAACATGTCTTCCTTACTTTTAAGATTTGCCTGCGCTGCCTGCAATTCCGAAAGCAGCTTTTGTGTCTCCTTAACATTTCCCCTTATAAGCTCTTCCTGGGCATTCTGAAGGTCATTGTATCTGGAAAAAATCGTTCTGTAATCCTCAATAGCTTTGTCTCTTTCCCTTTCAGCTTGCGAAATATCATCTTTGACTTTTATTACCTCCTGATCCATAAGCGACATTTTTGACTCAAGTTCCCTGTTTAACATTTCAAGTGAAATATTTGAACTTTTCAGCTCATCCCTTTCATCCATATAATGCCTGCTTATACCCTGAAGGGTCTTATGTTTTTTCCCCGGAACACAGGAAAATACCGATATGATAAATATCAACAAAATGGATGCAATCAGTCTTCTGCTCATGATCTTATATTTTTATCTAAAATTCCTTATTTTAATATAATATTGTCACCTGTTTAATACAGGCATGGCAAAAATAAGAAAATCCTGCCTAAGCTTCTTCAAACAGTCCGGAATAATAATTGTTATATTTGCAATCAAATATTTTCATAAATGAATCCGGGTGAAAAACCTCTTATTCAAAATATCTGCACCTGAGGATCTCAGGAAGCTTGATCCCTCTGATCTGCTAAAGGTAAGTAAGGAGTTGAGGCAGTTTATTATCGATGAGGTCAGTAATAATCCGGGTCATTTCGGAGCCAGCCTGGGTGTGGTTGAACTGACCGTCGCTCTTCATTATGTATTCAATACCCCTTATGATAAAATAATCTGGGATGTTGGCCATCAGGCATATGGTCATAAGATACTTACCGGAAGACGTGAGTGTTTTT
>CAZPMM010000143.1:0-5658 GCA_964587405.1 uncultured Rikenellaceae bacterium | reverse complement strand
ATTCCGCCTGGTTTGTAAAAAGAAACCTTCTGCAAAACAGGCAATCATGCTAAAGAGCAATTTTTACATAATGATCACAATCCGGATCAATGATATAAGTGTTCCCGGCATGCCAGAACACAATCCTGTGACCTTCTTGCTTCAGTTCATGGATCATTCTTTTTATACTTCTTTCGCTAATGCCGAACCTGCTGGCCAACTCAGCCGGTGTGCCTGCAGACTTAAGTCTGATAAGCTTCAGGATACAGTTTTTAATTTTAATTCTTTTATCACCTGTCATATTATTCATTTTTAAAATAATATGACATTGACTTTCAGATTTATTTTAAAAGTAGTAAAAAAAGAATCAGATAAAAGCAAATTCGAAGAAAATATTTTTGAAATATTTGAAAATTTATTTTTACAAATATCTGCAATCCTAACCTGATTAATTCATAAACTTAAAATGGAATAATCTATATAAGGCTGATCCCTTCCATCCGGAATTCAGTTACTGACTGATGATAAGAGTTTAGTTGGTTATCCAGCTCACGAAGAAGTAATAGCTCACCGTCGCTACTCAGGCGGTCACCGCTGAAACTGAGGTCAATATTTTTACCTTTTATCGGACAAAGGGTAAACTCGTTTGGAAAAATTTCAGTATTTTCGTTTATCATTGTATAAGGGGTGTTATTTTGTGTGTAGTCAATTTAGATATAATTAGTTAAGTTATATTTAAAAAACAAAAACACCCTTTTTATCAACATTTATGAATAATTCAGGATATAAAAATGAATAACTTTTTCTTTTAATCTTAAAAATCTTTTTTATGAATGAAAAAGTTGTTCAGCTGAAAGGGAGGATCATTAGCGTCGACGTTTTACGAGGCCTGGCAATGTTCCTTATTTTATCAACCCAGATCGGTGGCGCCCGTATCTGGAGCTCACTTTTCAATCTTCTATGGGGAGATAATAACTGGCCCCAGTTTGTTTCTAACCAGATGAGCTGGAGCAATGAGCATGTAAGTTTCATGAATATCGCCCAGTCAATCTTCCTTTTTGTAGTCGGCGTTGTGATACCTTATTCAATGAAAAAAAGACTCGAGAAGAATGATAAGTCAAAGATATATCTGCAGATATTTATCAGATCTGCAATATTGTTCCTTTTCGGGTTGATAGCCGGTGGAAAACTGTTAAACATGCCTCAGTACAACCGCACCCTGGCAAATATTCCGGTTTATAATAATGTATTGGAATATATTGCACTTACCTATCTGGTAGTTTGTATAATCGTTTTGAATACGAAAGTTAAGACTCAATACATAATTACCGCTGTTCTTCTTTTGCTGTATTGGGTTGTATGGTATATCCCGGCACCAGGTGGTACGGGTGATCCTTTTTCAAAGGAGGGTTTGAATATCGGAATGTATGTTGAAAGGCTGGTACTCGGGAATCATGTCAGTAACTTTGGTGCATGGACCGGCGTTTTCAACACGGTCAGTCACATAATGTTGGCTCTTATTGGTGCACTCTGCGGCCATCTCCTGTTCTTCAGTGCAATCCCCAAAATTGAAAAATTTAAAAAACTCCTTATTGCAGGCATAGCCATGATCGTTGCAGGCGAACTTTGGGGACTTGTATATCCGGTTATGAGATGCTTCATGACAAGCACATTTGTACTTGTCAGTGGTGGTGTTAGCGTTGTGCTTCTGGCTTTATTCTTTTACCTTAATGACATAAAGGGTTACACCAGGTGGTCATTCTTCTTCTATGTATTTGGAGTAAATTCGATCGCTATATACATGATGGCTCATCTCTTTGATTTCAAGCTAATTGGTAATATAGTGGTTGGCGGATTCAGTACACTTTTCTCTCCCGCAGGCATGGCATTTATTCAGAATGTTACCGCAATGATAGTGATGTGGCTTATCATGCTGTATATGTACAGGAAAAGGACTTTTCTGAAAATATAAAACAAATTTTTTAATAAGATATAAAATGGAAAGAAACAAAAAATCACAGTTGTCCAACCGGAGAAATTTTATAAAAAAAACTGTTGTTTTATCCTCCGGAATGATCATTATTCCAAGGCATGTGTTTGGTGGTAAAGGTTTCATTGCTCCCAGTGACAAGGTTAATATAGGAATAGTTGGCGTGGGAGGCCAGGCAATGTTCAACATTAAGGAACTATGCAACCTTGAGGATGTTCAGATTACTACTATTGCCGATCCTGCAGAGATTTGGAAAAACGATATATTATATTCAGCTGACACTGGCCGTGCACCGACAAAGAAATTCATTGAAGATTTTTATTCAAAGAAGACACCAAATTATAAGATCACAGAATATCTTGATTTCCGGAAGATGCTGGCTAAGGAAAAATCACTGGATGCAATAGTATGTGCCAGCCCCGATAATACTCATGCATATATATCAATATATGCCATGAGGAAAGGCAAGCATGTATACTGCGAAAAGCCTATGGCGCATAATGTATGGGAAGCAAGAAAAATGCGTGATGTGGCACGCGAAGAAAAAGTAGCAACCCAGATGGGTAACCAGGGTACAGCCCGGGATGCTGCACGTCAGACCGTTGAATACCTGCGGTCTGGGGTTATGGGCAAAGTGGAAGAGGCACATGCATGGGTAGGGGCAACGAGATGGCTTCCCGCTCTGAAAGGATATCCTGAGGAGACAACACCAGTGCCTTCCAATTTTGATTGGGATATGTGGCTCGGGCCAACTCCTTTCAGACCTTATAATAAGATGTATACCCCGGTTAAATGGCGCGATTTCTGGGTCTTTGGCAATGGTGCCCTTGGTGATTTTGGATGTCACGATATGAATGTGTCAGCCTGGTCATTTGATCTTCATGCTCCTGAGAGCGTTCAAATCCTTCCTGCAGGCAATAAAGCAAGTCCGGTAATTGCACCGTATGGTGAGATTGGTTACTATCATTTCAAGGCCGACGGCAAACAGGTTCCTTTAAAGCTTACCTGGTATTCGGGTGGTTTGCTGCCTGATATCCCTGAGATAATTCCATCAACTGTTGGCATACAAGGAAGAGGTGCTATGTATATCGGAGAAAAGGGTGTT
Source organism: uncultured Rikenellaceae bacterium (assembly GCA_964587405.1). Classification (GTDB taxonomy): domain Bacteria; phylum Bacteroidota; class Bacteroidia; order Bacteroidales; family VadinHA17; genus LD21. The sequence continues at coordinate 2,584 of CAZPMM010000143.1, read as the reverse complement.
CTTTTAAATAATGGAGGTGCGGGAGGTACTATTCAGGTCTTTCCTGAAAGCCTGCAGGTTTCAGAAGTAAAGCCTGAATTCAGGATACCCAGGTCAAAGGGTCATCATCGCGAATGGATAGATGCTATAAAAGGCGGACCGGCTGCAATGTCGAACTTTGATTATGCTTCGCGGCTCACCGAAATCACGCTTCTTGGTGTTCTTTCCCTCCGCCTGGGTGGGAAGAAGATATACTGGGATTCAAAAAATATGAATGCTGAAGGTATGCCGGAAGCTGATGAAATACTTCGTGAACCTGTAAGAAAAGGCTGGGAAATGGCCTGATATTATTAATTTTAAGATGTACCGGAATGAAAAAGCTTTATTTTTTTCTGATCATTTTTGCAGTTTCCGTGCTGTATTCCAACTGCCAGGAAAAGAAAACATTAAATATTATTATGATCGGAGCTCACCCCGATGATTGTGACATCAGGTTTGGAGGAACGGCATACCTGTATTCTCAAATGGGACATAAGGTAAGGTTTGTTGCCTTGTGCAACGGAAATAAAGGCCATTATAAGATAAGTCCAGATGAGCTGGCAAAGATCAGGAAAGGGGAAGCCCGGGAATCCGGGAGACGGTTTGGGGTGGATTACGTGGTTCTTGACTATCCCGATTGCGAACTGATGCCAACACTGCAAGTTCGTGATGATGTGATAAGGCTGATAAGGGAGTGGAATGCTGATGTAGTTATAACCCACCGGCCAAATGATTATCACGCCGATCACAGGTACACCAGCGAGGCAGTACAGGATGCTGCTTACCTTGTTATCGTTCCTCATACACTTTCGGAGGTTCCGGCTTTAAAAAAGAATCCGGTTTTTATTTATTGCCAGGATAATTTTAAAAAACCTCTTCCTTTTTCTGCCGATATAGTTGTTGATATCACGAGTGTGGTTGATAAAAAAATCTATGGCATGATGGCACATAAATCCCAATTCTTCGACTGGCTTCCGTGGACAAACGGCAATCTTGAATCTGTTCCCGAGGGTGAAAACGAAAGAGCTGCCTGGCTTCTGGAACAAAGGGCTGACTTACCCGGATTCAACAGGAAAATTGAATCGGGAAAACCACGATATACAGAAGCATTTGAGCTTTGCGAGTATGGCAGGAAACCATCTGCCGAAGAGCTGAAATTGCTTTTTCCCATGAAAAAATAATTTTCTTAAATAAAAACTAAAAATAAACCAGTTCGCAGACATCCTTAAGATAATAAAGCGGGTGCCCTAGGCAAAATATATCCTGGCCCATGCCATTGGTGACAGTGGTCCAACACCCGGCTGTGTTTCCTGGGCTGACATGTATCTTTGAAGGCGAAGGCATCTGTGCTAACAGCAATCCCTGAAAAACTTCGACTTATCTGGAGCCAAAATATCTCAACGCCTCTGTGCTTCCACGCCTTTGCGACTATCTGATCAAATACCATAACTTTCCCAGCCTGAGCGGGTAATACAACAAAGCTTTCAGTTTATTATCACATCCATACCTGTTTTTCATGAATTCAATTGTTGGAAAGAGATCTCCTGCCACAAAAAGTATCTTACGGAAGAAACCCGGGATTTCGCTTAAATGATAACGGTACAACTTTGCTTTATCCGGAGGCGGATTATCTTTTGGACTTTTAAGGAAAAACACGAATTTATCGACAGAACCTGGTCCGGACCAATGATCTATGAAACTGTTTATCCGGTCAGAGAACGAGAGTTCAAGTATATCTCTCAGGGGCCTGAGACGGGATGCTATTATTTCATTTAAAGCGCTATCGTCATAAAGTTCTGTAAGATCAGGATCAAAGATATCTTCACTGTGTTTTTCTATTAAAACTACCAGGTCGGTATAAAGCCTGAGCTGGGATTCGTTATTCATTTCGTGAAGCCACAGATGTTTTACAAGATATAAGAAGAACATCCTGGGGTCAGGGATAAATGCTTTTTCGCCATAAATTTCAGTTTCAATGCTGTCATCGTATAGCATTCTTGTGAGGTATGATTTTTTTGAACCAAACAGATCAGAATGAATCTCATAAGATAATGATTCTCTTATGAGAGATGGTAAATGTTTTCCGGAATAATTGAGAAGAGGTTTATAAAATAAAGATTTCAGGGGCTTTGATATGAATCCGTTTTCAATGAGTATCTGACGGGCTTTGAGTGCATCCTCCTTTGAGACCAGTATATCTATATCGGTCATTTGTCTTAATCCGGAATTACCATAAACAGACAGTTCAAGTGCAAGACCTTTCAAAATGACTGTTTTTATATTTCTGCTGTTAAGCAATTTCAGAACTTCGGTCATTTTTGTGGCAAATACTGAATTTCTTGCCAGATTTATCATATATGAATTCCGGAGGTTGTTTGTTATTTCCGTGGGTATGGCGTCAGTTAGTCCCAGCCGGGCCATATTACTATAAACAAGGGCTGAAATACCATGATTTCTGGCAAGGGATAAGAAATAACTCCAGTCGTTAATTTTCTGAGTAATGTTCTTTACTTTTTCAGATTGTCTGGTATCGAAAGTCAATCTCCACAGGCCACATAGCAGTAAT
>CAZPMM010000142.1:0-5681 GCA_964587405.1 uncultured Rikenellaceae bacterium | reverse complement strand
ATTATAGAAGCTCAGGAAATAAAGGAAAAGAAACAGGAAGTCATACAGGAAGTAAAAGATTTGAAATCTGAAGTTTCAGGGCTGAAGGAGCTTGTGGAAAAACATGAACCTGAGCCTGTTGCTTCAGAAGAAAAAGAAATTAAAACTGAAAAGAAAGTTAAGGAACCTATACCGGCCAAAGAGGTTAAGGAGTCAAAAACTGTCAAAAAACCAAAAGAAGCTGATGAAGATAAAGCGTCAAAGGAGGTAAAGTCTGCAAAAGCTCCAAAAGCTGAAAAAGAAATAAAGGAAGTAAAAAAAGCAGCTACAGGTAAAAAAGCTGAGAAAGCCGGACAACCTGAAAAAGGAAAAACCGAAGAAAAAGCTGAAAAGAAAAAGAAAGAACCAAAAACCTCTAAAACAACGAAATAGGATATGAGTATTTGTAAGGGCTGAATCAAACTGTAAACTATATCATATCTATTTATTACTTTAAAAATTAGTCTGATCTGAAAGCGTGATGCAGTTCTGCTCAGGCTGCCCTGATTTGGTAAAGGTTTTTTTCTGATATTTGCGTGCAAAATATTTTTGTGGCGAAAAAAGACAACACAATATTTCTAGCTGTCATTGCATGCTTGTTATGGTCGACAGTGTATGCAGGTATTAAAATAGGACTTCAGTACGATACACCAATGCATTTTGCAAGCATCAGATTCATTATATCAGGACTGATGATTTTCCCTTTTACTGTACATCCTGTATTATTTCTGAAGCTTATAAGGGATAACTGGCAGATAGTTATCTGGGTTACATTATTGCAGACCCTCATGAATTACATACTGTTCTATATGGGGATGGACCTTGTTCCGGGTGCACTGGGTGCAGTTATTGTAGGTTCACAGCCTCTTTTTACTGCAGTTGTTGCTGCAATTATGAATACAGCAGAAAAGCTCACAAAACGTAAAATAGTCACTATTATTTTCGGTATTGCAGGAGTGGTACTTATCAGTGCAGGGAGGCAGGCTTTTCGTCTGGGCAGTGCTGTTGAAATGCTTGGAGTCTTTATGATACTGGGAGCAAATATTGCCTCTTCCATTAGCAATGTAATGGTTTCTTTGAAGAGCAGGGGATTGAATCCTTTGGTATTGAGTTCTATATCACTTTTTGCAGGAGGAGTGATAATGTATCTCCTTTCAATACCTCTTGAAGGAGTTCACAGAACCCAAAAACCTTCAGAATACTGGATTATACTTATGTGGCTTAGTTTTGTTTCCGCCTCTGCTTTTTCACTCTGGTACAAATTGCTACAAAGACCTCATGTCAGGGTATCGGAGCTGAGTATGTGGAAATTCATCATTCCGGTTGCAGGGGCAATCCTGAGCTGGATACTTGCTCCGGGTGAAAAGCCGGAACTGCTTACTGTTATGGGAATAATAATCATAACTGTATCTTTGTTGTTATTGTATAAAAAAGAGAATGACTGTTTTATAATACGGAAATGAAAAAGAGACTGACAGCAGTATTTTTTTATGCTTTATTCTGGCTGGGATTTTTTGCATTAGCTCGATTGTTCTTCATTTTTACCCATTTCCGGGAAGCATTCAAATTCAACCCTGTAATGCTTTTACTGACATTCTGGCACGGATTTAAACTGGATTTTTCAGCTATCGGATATATTATGGTAATCCCCGTTCTGTTTATGTGTCCGGGAGTTTATTTCACCGGAGAATGGTACAGGAAAATTATGAAATGGTATACCTATATAATAATTGCCATTTCTTCGGCAATAGTTGTATCTGATACATTACTTTATAAATATTGGGGATTCCGCATGGATTATACACCCCTCATTTATCTAAAGACACCCATGGCTGCAATGGCATCCGTAACAACATTCCAGTTTATAGCTGTTGTATTGGGTGTTGTATTTTGGACAGTTCTTTTTATTAATTTTTACCGGAAATATATTGACAGATTTTTTGAAGGATTTGAAAAGATCCGTTTTGTTATTCCGGCTTTGTTCTTTTTTCTCATTTTCTGGGGAACTCTTCTTATACCAATCAGGGGAGGTGTTGGTATCGCTCCCATTAATGCAGGTACAGTCTATTTCAGCAGGGAGATGTTTCTTAATCATACAGCAATTAATGTTGTATGGAATGTAGGCAGCTCACTTTTTAACAGGAAACCGGTAAGTAATCCATACCAGTTTGGCGATGCAGTAGTTGCAAAAGAAATCATTGATTCCCTGATAGCTGATAAAGGAACTCCGGTGAAGCTTCTGAATAATCCAAAACCGAATATACTGATGATAGTACTTGAAAGTTTTGGAAGCGCCCTTATCGGTCCTTTAGGCGGAGATTCACTTACCACACCATATTTTAACCGCTATACGGGTGAAGGTGTACTTTTTACAAAATTTTATGCATCAGGAAACAGAACAGATAAAGCCATACCGGCAATATTATGCGGTTATCCCGCACAACCAACGGTTTCTATAATGAAGGAACCAAAAAAAACACAATCCCTTCCGGGAATTGTGAAAATCATGAACAGCCAGGATTATAATACATCATTCTGGTATGGTGGTGAAATAAATTTTGCCAATTTCAATTCTTTTGTCATAAATACGGGTTTTAAAAACATGATAACAAAAGATGACTTTAGTCCTGAATTCTATAATTCCAAATGGGGGGTTCATGATCATATCCTTTTTAAAACCCTAAAAGATTCAATGATAAATATTAAGGAACCATTTCTTAAGGTTGTCCTGACTCTTTCAAGCCATGAACCATTTGAAGTACCTATGGAACCCGTATTCAGGGGAATTGACGATCTTACAAAATTCAAAAATTCAGTTTATTATACCGACAGATCACTGGGAGAATTCCTTGACTGGGCAAAAACAACAGACTGGTGGAATAATACCCTCATTGTTCTTGTGGCTGATCATTGCCGAAGAAATTCAACGGATATATATGAATATTCCGAAGAGATTTTTAAAATACCAATGTTGTGGCTGGGAGGAGCTCTGGCTCAAACCGGTATCAGGATTGACAAAGTAGGCAGCCAGGTTGATATCCCCTTAACAATATTAAATCAGCTTGACCTTAAGGATGACTTTCCTTTTTCAAAAGATCTTCTGTCTTCTGGCTCACAATCATTTGCATTTTATACTTTCAATGCAGGATTCGGCTTTATAACCGACAGTTCAAAATATATCTACGAACACAAGCTGGGGGATGCGGTGCTCCGGGAAGGGAATGAACCCGATCTGGCAGGGAAATATGGAAAAGCATTTCTGCAGGTTTTATATGATGATTTTTTGAGCCGCTGAGATAATAAAATATATCCCGTCCCTGCCGGATAAATGACCGGGATATTTACTAAATTTGTTTTATGCATCCTGGCCAGATAAAAATATTTGCGGGGAAAGATACTCCGAGGTTAAGATATATTGCCGGTTTGATTTTTGGAAATATTCTTGGGCTTGAGTGTAAGATAATTACAGATGAAAAGGATATTGATAGCATTCCTCTGATCAACTATTCTTCAAAAAGCATCCCCGGTTCGTTTAAAATAGATCCTTCACCGCTTCTTTCCGAAACAGGTATCACTCAGGTTGAAATATCTCTCAATCACTGGAAAGGATTGCCTGTGTTCTTTGAAGGTAATCCGGATTCGGATTTCCCTTTCGATATATTTTCTTCATCATTTTATCTGGTAAGCAGGTATGAAGAATATCTGGATTTCAGGCCTGACAGGCACGGAAGATTTCCTGCATTCCAGTCTGTTGCATTTAAAAATGGTTTTCTGAATATTCCGGTAGTGGATCTCTGGGCCAGGGAACTGGCAATTGAACTGGAGAAAAAATATCCTCAGCTTGCATTTTCCTTAAATAAATATGATGCCCTCCTTACAATAGATTCAGATCAGGCCTTTGCTTACCTGGGGAAAGGACTGATTCGTATTCTAGGAGGTTTTTTAAAGGATATGATCTCATGTCAACCGGGCAAAGCAGGGAAAAGATGGAGGGTACTTATTCATAAAGAAAATGATCCTTTTGAGGTTTATGATTATATTACCCGCAAAATTGCCCGGAACAATACAAATGTGAAGTTCTTTTTTCCGGTTGGTCGCTATTCGAAATATGACAAAAACCCTGCCTGGAAAAATAAACGGTACAGAAGTTTGATAAAAAAGCTGGGAGAACGATATAGTACAGGCTTACATCCTTCTTATTATGCTTCAGAAAATGTCAGAAAATTCAGAATGGAAAGAGATTGGTTAAGATCCATTCTGGAACGGGAAATATTACTGAGCAGATTTCATTTTATAAGGATGAAGATGCCTGAAGCATATAAAATGCTCGCGGCAGAAGGAATAACCGAGGATCATTCAATGGGTTACCCCGATCAGCCGGGATTCAGGGCAGGTATTTCGAGGCCATATCTTTTTTACGATCTGACAGAGGAAAAGCAGACCAGACTGAAACTCGTTCCATTCCAGATAATGGATGCGACTCTCATTCATTACATGAACCTTGATCCTCAACATGCAGAGGAGGTGATCATAAAACTGATAAACGAAACAAGGAAGTCTGGAGGGCTTTTTGTTAGCCTGTGGCACAATACAACTCTTCTGAATGAGCCTGAATGGATGGGTTGGAGAACTTTATTTGAAAAAGTACTGGATTTTCAGAAACCATGATAAACTACTACAGGAATGAGGAAATTGACCGTGAACAATGGGATAACTGTATTAAATCTTCTGCAGGATATAAACCTTATGCATTATCGTGGTATCTCGATATAATGGCTCCGGGATGGAATGCCCTGATAGAGGATGACTATGAAACAGTTTTTCCTTTGCCCTGCAAGATGAAATTCGGGATACGGTATATTGCCACTCCTGTTTTCCTGCAGCAACTGGGAATTTTTTCACCCGACAGACTGTCAGATGGTGAAATAAATGAATTCATTGGATATGTTCCTGAGTTTTATAGATTAATAGATCTCTGTACGGCACAGAGAATTGATAATGATAGGTTTATCTCTGAGATAAGGACAAATTATGAACTTGATCTGTCGAACTCTTATGAGAAAATATGGGACAAGTTCTCTGTTCACTGCAAAAGAAATATTGAAAGGTCATACAGGAACAAATCCGAAATAGTAAGTGATATAAAACCATGGGAACTTTCAGAGCTTTTTCAGAAAAATGCAGGGAAAAAGATCAGTGGAATAAAGGAGCGGGATTATCAGCGACTAAATGAACTCATGGACTATTGTGTAAAGAATAAAAAGGGCAGGATATTAGGTGTCAGATCACCGGAGGGCATAATACTTTACGGTATATTCACAGTTGAGATAAAAGGCAGAAAGACAATGCTCTTTGTTGTAAACACCCGGGAGAGTCGTTATTACAGGCTTGGATACAGGATTGTTAATGAAATTATCAAAGAGTCGGCCGGTAGCAGAACCATCCTGGATTTTGCCGGTTCATCGGTAACTTCCATTGCCTCATTCATGGAGTCGTTTGGAAGTAAGATTGTTCCGTTCTACAGGAACTATTGTAACAGATTTCCCTGGCCACTAAGGCTTCTAAAATGATCCGGTGTCCGGCATGTGGTATGCAGCGTACGGTATCCGCTACTCTATGGGCTTAAAGTTTTTCAAATTCGATTTCTTCGTCCGCTACGACGG
>CAZPMM010000141.1:0-5701 GCA_964587405.1 uncultured Rikenellaceae bacterium | reverse complement strand
TTTTATTTCTGTCAATCTGATCAGAAATAAAAGCTTTCTGTATTCCGTCAGTAGCAGCCGAATACAGACCATATAATGCAAAAAAAGCAATAATTAAACCCGTGTTGGTTGTCATTCCAAATCCATAATAAACAAAAGCATAAATGACATAACCTGCAATCAGAATCTTTTCTTTACCAATCCTGTCGGCTATTACACCTACAGGAATTGATGTCAGAACAGAAACTACATTCGTTGTCAGATAAACCATCGGAATGAAAGCTATCTTAATACCAACCTCATTGGCTTTTACCATTAATAATGCATCGGTTGAATTGCCCAGGGTGAAAATGAAAACTATCACAAGAAAAAAATAATATTTTGCAGGAAACTCTTTAAGCCTGAAACGTGTGAACAATTCTTTCTTGCTTTTCCCGGCCTCCCTTATTCCGAATATTATTACAAAGATCGCCAGTATAGCAGGGATTCCAGCCATAAGGAATATCAACCTGTAATTATCTGGGGAAAAAAACAAAATGATAAATGCCAGAAGAGGACCGGCTATTGCTCCGGAATTATCCATAGCCTTTTGTAATCCAAAACTCCGCCCGCTTTCTCCTTTTTTGATGGAACCGGCAATAAGACTGTCGCGGGGAGCTGTTCGAATTCCTTTACCAAATCTCTCAGTAAATCTGAGTAATAGTACATGCAACGGAGATATTACAAAAGAATACAAAGGAATTGTAAGAGCTGACAAACCATAACCGATAATCATGAAAGGTTTATTCTTACCGATCTTATCACTCCAGAATCCTGATAAGGCTTTTATCAGAGATGCCGTACTTTCGGCAATACCTTCAATCAGGGCCAGACTTGTTCTTGATGCCCCTATCGACAACAAGAACATTGGCATTACAGAATAAACCATCTTGACCGAAGTATCAGTCAGAAAACTTGTAAATCCTGTGAACAGAATATTCCTATTAAATCCGAAGAAAGTCCTTTCTTTTCTTTTATAGATAATGTTTTTCAATAAAATCAAAAAATAACCCCGGAATATATTAAAAATATAAAATAGGATTTAAGATTTTCAGATCATATTGAATCCCAGTATTAAATCAAGGTCATTATTGACATTTCAGATTTTTCCTCTGAGCTTTCGATGCTTCTTCAAACGCCCCGTACAATGAATTTTTAAATGAAGCACATGCCTCGGCAGTTTGTCCTTTTCCAGCTTGTGCTACTGCAAGCTGATAATAAAATTTTGCTTTTGCTTCAGCATCTCCGGTTTCAAGTTCAAGACCTTTCTGAGCCGATTCAATCCCCTTGTCGAAATTCTTCTGCTTATTGTAAACATCGGCAAAATAGTAGTAAAGATCTTTGTCTTCACCATATTTCGATGCTTTATTAAGCATAGTAAGCGCTTCTTCAAGATTTTCAGCCTGATTTGCCTGTGATCCTGTTGCTCTGAAATATTCAAGTGCCAGTTGAGAAGCCTGGCCAACTTTTTCAGCTTCATTGTCAGCTTTTACCTTTTCAATAAAGGAATCTATTGTTTCTTCAAACGCAGTAATATTATTCTGACTTCTGTAAACAAGAGCCTTATTGAATAAGGCTGCAGAATATTCCGGATTTACAGACAGAAGCGAATCAAATGCAAGAAGTGCATTATCATAATCCTTTGCCGTGAAAAATTCATTACCCATAATATAATATCCCTGCACAAGCAATTTGCCTGCGTTATCCTTACTGGCCGAACTCGAATATTTATCTGCCATTGCAAGAGCAATCTTCGATGCCTTTATTATTTCAGCTGCGGGTTTCTTTTCACTGGCTGCATTGGAAGCAACTCTTACATATAAACCGGGTAATATTTGCATTGCCTTGTCCTTCAGGTCATTACATGTTTCGCCAATCTTGGTGGCCATATCCACTACATTCTCAAACGCTGCTATGGAAGCATTAACATCCGTCTTTGTCGCCTTTGCTCCTTCATTGTAAACCTTGATGACATCACTGCGGGTCTGCCCGTTAATACTGAAACTTATAATAACAATTATAACCAGTATTCCTGTTGCTTTTCTTAATAATTGAATATTCATATTTTAATCAGATTTATATGTTATTTCCAAAACCTGTAAATTTATCCATAAATTTGTATTCTTTTGTTCTGTTTTATTCAAAGCAACAAAAATAATAATCCTGTTCACTTAACATGATATTTTTTAACAAATTATATAATACGCTTGTCAAAATCTGCAAAAATCATGGCTCTGTTTTTATTATGAACTTTTGTTCATTATTTTGTAACGAATATTATTCATAAATTATGTCAGCACGTACCACAAGACTTAAAAAATATGGAAAAACATCCTGAATCAAAAAAAGTGAATGATCTTTTCGAAAAGATTCCCATGGAAGGGGTAAAACACATAATAGTTGTGGCATCAGGTAAAGGTGGTGTAGGTAAATCAACCGTGTCAGCCAATCTTGCAATTGCTTTTGCAAGGAATGGTTTGAATACTGCTCTTTTCGATGCTGATATTTTCGGACCATCTATTCCGAAAATGTTCGGACTTGAAGATGCAATGCCCGATGTTTCGGCTACCGGGGATAAAAAGATATTTTTCCCTATAAAAAAATTCGGAGTAAATATAATTTCAATTGGTTTCTTTGTTAATCGCAGCCAGTCACTGATATGGAGAGGCCCAATGGCCGGAAAAGCTGTAACACAGTTGCTTGGTGACACCCAGTGGGGAGAAACTGATTACATGATCATTGACTTCCCTCCCGGAACCAGTGATATACAGCTGACTACGGTTCAGAAACTAAAATTATCAGGTGCATTGATCGTAACAACACCTCAGGAAATTTCACTTAATGATGCACGAAAAGCAGCTTCAATGTTTACAAATCCGGACCTCAATGTTCCGATACTCGGTGTTATTGAAAATATGTCGTGGTTTACTCCTGAAAAACATCCTGATGAATTTTATTATATATTTGGAAAAGGCGGAGGATTAAAACTTGCCAGGGAATTCAATACAGATTTACTCGGACAGATACCTTTGGTTATGGAAGTAGGTGAAGCTGCGGAACAGGGAATGAGTGTTTTCAACAGGAAAAATAAGACTGTTATTACTGCTTTCGAACAAATCGCTGAAAAGGTAATAGAAAAAACCCTGGACAAAAAATAACCTTTGTTTTGAAATGTAGACACAGGTAATTGTTAAGATCAGAGAATGTGTCTACTCAATATGAGAAAGGTATACGGTTACAGCATGAATTTTGCCGATGTTAATTATAACGGAATATGTAATTCCCGTTTAACTTTTAATAAAAAGTAATTGCATTATGTGATCATGTTTCCGGTTATTGTTCTTTATTTCCTGAAAAACTAAATTTGTCAACTCTGAATTAAAAATCATTACATGCAAAAGAAAAAACGTTTTAACCTTAGAAGTTTTACCAGCTTCTGTCTTGTAATTTCGACAATAATAATGTCATGGTCAGGATTCATCCTTTATATTGCTCCTCCCGGAAGGATTGCCAATTGGAGTGGCTGGAAGTTCATGCTTTTCACCAAAACAGAATGGCAGGCTCTTCATACGATTTTTTCCTATATGTTCTTCATCCTGTTCATTATTCACTTGTTCTTTGTGAACTGGAAAATCTTCCTCACCTATTTTAAAAGCAGAATCAAAGCAGGATTAAATAAAAAATGGGAACTTGTTGCAGCTTTAATTATTTCTGTCATTTTCTTCATCGGCACTCTGAGATCCTGGACTCCTTTTGGTACTGTGATGACCTTCGGAGAAAAAATAAAGGAGAACTGGGACAAAAAATATGATAGCCCGGAAATCGCACATATGGAAGATTTCACGCTTATCAGGCTTGCCGGCATTTTTCAGGAAATTTCTCCTGAAGAATTACTTTCCACACTCAGGGACAGCAGCATTTATGTCACCGGGACAGATTTAACCCTTAAAAAAATCGCTGCAGATAATAATGTGACTCCTTCAAGACTTTATGAAATTCTTAACCGCAGATATTCAAAAAATGAAAGAGTCAACAAATCTGAAGTGCCTTCCGGAGTCGGCAAGATGACTTTAAATATGATAGCCTTAAGACTTGAGAAAGATCCTTCCGAACTGATAAAAACAGTTATGGAAAACGGCATAGAAGCAAATGGTGAAACAACCATGAGAACAATAGCCAACCAGTTTGGAATATCACCACATGATCTTTACATTCTCCTGGCCGGGGAATAAAACATATTTTTATTTAACAAATTTCTCTGATTTTTATAACCGGCCTGCATGGCATCTTGTCTTCCAGTCTGGGTTCTGGTACTGCTTCCGCTTTGTGACTGCTTACGGGTTTGAATCATTTCTTCCTTCCCTGATTGTGCCTGTCCAGGGTTCTGTTGAACTGTCTGTGCGCTTATGGCTACACTTATAAAAAGTGCCAAAAAAGCTATAGAAAAATGTTTTTTCATAATTTATATTTTTAAATTTTTCCAATTATATGACCGAATTTTAGAGTAGTGAAAATGAATATCTGATGAAACCCACATCCCGCTTAAGGCGGGACAAACACGTAATAAATATAATTTTCAATCATGTGCGGTTCCCCAACTTGAGCGGGAAAGCATCAAACCGTTAAAATCAAAACTATATTATGATGAATTTTCCGGAAACTTCCGGTTACAGGTATCCTTAATCAACAAACACCGTCGGGTACCAGAAATTATTTATCAACAGACCTGTAAAGACATTTTACTTTTGCCGACAAATGACAGGCATGCAGGTTCATTGTGTTAAATCTCTAAATGATACATTTTTATGTAAATAACAATTTATTGAAATAATCAATCCGGCTACGGCAATTTATAGGGAGTCATTGTCCAGAACTGACCTTGGTAATAATGCCATACAGTATCAATCCCGGATGGCAGATAGTGTTCAATATAATCTTTCTTGATAATTATCTTATCGGTTTTAATCTCCTTTTCAAACAGCTTCAGTATAATCCCTCTGCTATATGAAAAGACATAGAGGAAAGAGGTTCCCCTGAAATCATTTACGACGACCAGTTCAAGATCACCGTCAGCATTGAAATCAAATTCATAAATGGTAAGCCTGGTAATGTCATCACCTACAACTTGTCTTAACTTTCTGGTTTTATATTCTATTTCAAAAAAACAGTTGTTCTGTTCACAACCAACACTAACCAACTCCCCCGAAGTAAGTTTGCCTGTGGCTTTCATTGCATCTTTCCTTACCAGAAGAATCTGATTCTTATATTCAGCAAATGTTACATCCGATCCTGTCGTCTGCCCTGCAATATTTGCAGAAAATAATAGGAAAAAAATAATTGTTGCATATCTCATGGCATACAAGATTTTTTCTGAAATGGTAAAATATTTAAGTTATCCTGGTAATTCTCTCCTCAGAAATTCCAGAAAGCTTTCAAGATAAGAAAATTATATAGAATACAAAACACTAAACCGGCATTTTGTGTATGGGAAGTCAAATTTCAGTGGTTTAGAGCCAGTTCTATTATATTTCTCATCAGAATTAGCCTGTTCCTGCAATTCTGAAGTCTCCGCCAAAAGAAATTATTTATTAGGAATCCTTAGCTAACTTGCTACATAATAGTCTACCATTATCTGTCTTGTTTTTTGTCTCATTATTTGTACTTAATTACATCTTTTTTATTA